>CAJPPL010000014.1:0-50087 GCA_905372585.1 Streptococcus oralis | reverse complement strand
GAAAAATTGGTTAAACAGGTGATTCGAAAAGTAGCTGATGGCTATGTATTTGAGGAGAATGGAACCTCACGTTATATTTCTGCTAAGGAACTTTCAGCAGAAACTGCTGCAGCCATTGACGGTAAACTAGTCAAGCAAGAAAGTTTAGCTCATAAACTCGGAGCTAAGAAAACCAACCTCCCATCTGGTGATCAAGGATTTTACAATAAGGCTTATGATTTACTAGCAGCAGTTCATCAAGACTTACTTGATAATAAAGGGCGCCAAGCTGATTTTGACGCTTTGGATAAACTGTTGGAACGTCTCAATGATGCCTCAAGTGATAAAATCAAGTTGGTGGATGATATCCTGGCCTTCCTAGCACCGATTCGTCATCCAGAACGTCTAGGGAAACCAAATGCGCAAATTGCCTACACTGATGATGAGATTCAAGTAGCCAAGTTGGCAGGCAAGTATACAACAGAAGATGGCTATATCTTTGATCCTCGTGATATCACCAGTGATGAGGGGGATGCCTATGTAACTCCACATATGACCCATAGTCATTGGATTAAGAAAGATAGTTTGTCTGAAGCCGAAAGAGTGGCAGCCCAGGCTTATGCTAAAGAGAAAGGTTTGACTCCTCCTTCGACAGATAATCAAGGTTCAGGAAACACGGAGGCTAAAGGAGCAGAAGCTATCTACAACCGCGTGAAAGCAGCTAAGAAGGTGCCGCTTGATCGTATGCCTTACAATCTCCAACATACTGTAGAAGTCAAAAACGGAAGCTTGATTATTCCTCATTATGACCATTACCATAACATCAAATTTGAGTGGTTTGACGAAGGACTTTATGAGGCACCTAAGGGGTATAGTCTAGAAGATCTTTTTGCGACTGTCAAGTACTATGTCGAACATCCAAACGAACGTCCGCATTCAGATAGTGGTTGGGGCAATGCAAGTGACCATGTTCAAAGAAACCAAAACGGTCAAGCTGATACCAATCAAACGGAAAAACCATCAGAGGAGAAACCTCGGACAGACAAAACTGAGGAAGAAAAGCCACGCGAAGAGAAGCCTCAAAGTGAGAAACCAGAATCTCCAAAACCAACTGAGGAGCCGGAAGAAGAATCACCAGAGGAACCAGAAGAACCTCAGGTCGAGACTGAAAAGGTTGAAGCGAAGTTGAGAGAGGCTGAAGAGCTACTTGCAAAGATCCAGGATCCAATTATCAAGTCTAATGCCAAAGAAACTCTCACTGGCTTAAAAAATAACCTGCTATTTGGCGCCCAGGACAACAATACTATTATGGCAGAAGCTGAAAAATTATTGGCTTTGTTAAGGGAGAGTAAGTAGTTGTAACAACATTTTCTAACTCTTAAAAACAGGACAGGAGAGCTAGAAAAGATAAAATCGAAAAATGAGAGCAGAATGTGAGTTCTAGTTCTCATTTTTTCATGAAAATGTGCAAAATAACTTGACATATATGGTAAATAAAGATAAACTATTTACTAGTTAATTAAACGGTTAAATACTAGTTAAGGAGTAATGATGAAAAAAAGAACATTTCTATTATTAATGGCAAGTTTGCTGGTTCTTGTCTTAGGAGCATGTAGCCAAAAAGAAAAACAAGAAGCAAAAGGGATGAAGATTGTAACAAGTTTTTACCCAATCTATGCCATGGTCAAAGAGGTATCAGGGGACTTGAATGATGTACGGATGATTCAGTCAAGTAGTGGGATTCACTCCTTTGAACCTTCAGCGAATGACATTGCTGCCATTTATGATGCGGATGTCTTTGTATACCACTCTCATACGCTCGAATCTTGGGCGGGAAGTCTAGATCCTAACTTGAAAAACTCAAAAGTTAAAGTTTTAGAAGCTTCTGAAGGAATGACATTGGAGCGTGTACCGGGCTTAGAAGATGTAGAAGCTGGTGACGGTATCGATGAAAAAACACTCTATGACCCTCACACTTGGTTAGATCCAGAAAAAGCAGGTGAAGAAGCTCAGATTATTGCGGATAAACTTTCGGAGCTTGATAGTGCCAATAAAGAGACTTATCAAAAGAATGCCAAGAATTTCATCTCTAAGGCCCAAGAATTGACTAAAAAATACCAGCCTATTTTTGAAAAAGCGAGTCAAAAGACTTTTGTTACACAACACACAGCCTTTTCTTACCTTGCTAAACGGTTTGGATTGAAACAACTTGGTATAGCAGGGATTTCCCCTGAACAAGAGCCAAGTCCGAGACAACTAACAGAAATTCAGGAATTCGTTAAAACCTATAAGGTTAAAACCATCTTTACTGAGAGCAACGCTTCTTCTAAAGTCGCTGAGACCTTGGTTAAATCAACGGGAGTTAGTCTAAAGACACTCAATCCTTTGGAAGCAGATCCTGAAAATGATAAAACTTACTTAGAAAACCTTGAAGAAAATATGAATGTTCTTGCAGAAGAATTAAAATAAGGAGATGATGAAAATGAATAAGAAATACCTTGTGGCAGGATCGGCTCTTGTCCTTTCCCTAAGCCTTTGCATCTATGCATTGAACCAACACCAGGTAGAAGAAAACAAAGATAATAACCGTGTGTCTTATGTCGATGGTAAACAAGACTCTCAAAAAACAGAGACCCAGACACCAGATCAAGTTAGCAAAAAAGAAGATATTCAGGCAGAACAAATTGTCGTGAAAATCACCGATCAAGGTTATGTGACATCACACGGTGATCATTTCCATTATTACAATGGGAAAGTTCCTTTTGACGCGATTTTCAGCGAAGAACTGTTGATGAAAGATGCCAATTATCAACTGAAAGATGCTGACATTGTCAACGAAATCAAAGGTGGCTACATTATCAAGGTGGATGGCAAGTATTATGTTTACCTTAAAGATGCGGCTCATGCTGATAATATTCGTACGAAGGACGAAATTGAGCGCCAAAAACAAGGTCATACTCATGATGCACCAACCTCTAACAGTGCAGTGGCGCTTGCGCAATCTCAAGGTCGTTATACTACAGATGATGGCTACATCTTTAACCCATCTGATATTATAGAAGATACTGGTGATGCTTATATCGTACCTCACGGTGGACATTACCACTATATTCCAAAGAGCTCCTTGTCTGCTAGTGAATTGGCTGCTGCCCAAGCCTACCTCTCTGGAACTAGAAAACAACCGACTGTGACTGACTATCGTCCGAGTCCAAACACAACTAGTCAAACTAGCAATCCGAGTCAAGAAGCTGAAAGACCAAGTAATCCAGAAGAGAGCTTACAGAGTCTGTTGCAGCAACTCTATGCTCTTCCAAGGAGTCAACGTTATGCTGAATCAGATGGCTTGATTTTTGATCCTGCTATGATTTCAAGTAGAACGCCGAGTGGCGTGGCGATTCCTCACGGAAATCACTATCATTTCATCCCATATACAAAGCTTTCTGCATTGGAAGAAAAGATTGCGCGTATGATTCCTTTATCTAGCGACGGTGGGAAGCCAACACCTTTGGAAAATCCAAGCAAACCAACAGAACATCCAGCTCAACCAGATCATCATCATGACCAAGACGGTAACCATGGAAGTCAGGATACCAACCACGAAGATCATGACCATGATGGAGAGGAGCATGACCATCACCACGGTGAAGAACATGATCATGGTTTTGCAGCTGACCGTGTTATTAGTGAAGATGAGCAAGGGTTTGTAGTTTCTCATGGAGATCACGCTCATTATTTCTTTAAGAAGGACTTGACTGCAGCCCAAATCAAAGCTGCCCAAGATCACTTGAAAGAAAATCATCAGTCTCAGCACGTTCAACCACTTGCAAAGACTGTGGAAAGTTTCTCAAGAGATGCTAGCGATGAAGAAAAAATCAAGTATATCTCACAGACCTACGGAGTACCGCTTGAAGCGATTCGCATTTCAAATGGATTCTTTGTCTTTGGAAATCCGGATCAAGCCTATGATCCAACCCATATCCATCCTTATGCTGTTCGAAAAGAACATGTTCGTATTCCTCTCCAAACTGGAAATCCAGAACTGGATTTCCTAAATGAACTTTATACGACTGCCCTACGTGATGGGGTGTCTCCTTATAGTTTGCAAGTAGAGAATGGTAGTTTTGTGATTCCTCACGGTGATCACAATCACTACATTAAGGTTCAGACAAAGGGCTATGAAGTAGCTTTGAAAAATAAGATTCCGGCCCTACAATCGACCTATCAACCTGGAGCATTTGATGAACAAACAGTTCTATCTAAGGTGGATCAACTTTTAGCAGATAGCAGAAGTCTCTACAAAGACCAGCCAATCATGCAGAGACGGGTTGAACTTGCTTTGGGGCAGTTCACCGAAAATATGAAAAAATTGGCAACAAACTCAACTGCTGGATATCTAACATCCTTGGATCTCTTTGATAAACAGTATATCCATGTGGATCAAAGTGTGGCACCGGTTGAAACTTCACCTTTAGATAAGAAGTACCAAGCCCTTGTAGATAAGATCAATACACTGGATACAGATACTTATGGCTTGCCTAAGAAAGATCTCTTAGTACATTTGCAGGAAGCAAAACTAGCACAGGATGAGACAGAGTTGACTGCGATTGAAGCGAAACTGCAGGCCTTGCAAAATTTCCGAGATCGGACAGGGGTTACAACAGTAGAGTACATCAAGTACTTCTACGAACATGTGTCTGATGGTCGTTTGAGAGAAGAACTTCGGAACCGTGTTGCCAAGTTGACATGGGAACTTTACCAGTCACAATCTTTCCTCAAAGCAACCGACTTGAACAAGTTATTCCCAACTATTTACCAAACTAAGTTAGAAGTAGAAGAAGCTCTCAAAGAAGAACCCGTTTCTACAAAAGTTGGTAAGACTATTCTAGATACGGAAAAAGTAGATAGTCAAACTGCTAAGACCGCCATCTATGAATTCCTAAAAGAACTCTACGGTGATTTTATGCCAGAAGAGCGGGTTAGTCATGTTAAGAAGGAAGAAGTGGATGCTCTCCTAACTAAAGCTGCTCAACTCCTAGCACGTGTCAAAGAAGATGGTGTCAAACAATCCCTAGCTGAAGAAGCAGCTAATATCAAAGCGGCTACTGAAAAGGAAAATGCAGACCTTGACGAAGCTAAAACACAACTTGAGGATCTCTTGAATCGTATTGCAGCGACTATCCAACGAGAGAAAAAAGAAGCAGAACAAGATCCACAAACGGTGATTATCTACCAAAAACTCTATAATATCTTGCTCTCTCTTCACAAGTACTTAGAGGATAACAAAGGATCCGATGCTGACTTTGAACGTGTTGATGGCCTATTTGATCAACTTGCAGCCAAAAGTAGTGATAAAGAAGGCCTCCTCACTCTAGCTAAAGAAATCATTAGCTTGAACCAGGAACTCCGTTCAAAAGCAAGTAAAACTGATAGCCAATCTAAGTCTGAGAAAGACAGTGAAACAGCTGCTTCTAAACCAACAGAAAAGCAAGCGCAAAGTGAGTCTGAGACAAGTGCTCAACCAAATGAATAAAAAGAAAGGCGAAGTAGCTGAGCTACCTCGTCTTTTTTAGTCTTTATAAGATACAATGCCAATGATGGTATCCACCGCACGCTCCATAGTCTGAAGGCTGACGTATTCAAAACGTCCATGCATGTTTTCACCACCAGCAAAGATATTTGGAGTTGGGATACCCATAAAGGAAATCTTAGAGCCATCTGTTCCACCACGAATTGGTTCGATAATTGGCGTGATACCTAAATCTTCCATAACAGCCTTAGCAATGGTAACAGGCATCATGTCTTTCTCAATGACTTCCTTCATATTGTAGTACTGGTCTGTCAGAGTCAAGCTAACGCGATCATTCCCAAGCTCTTGATTCATCTTATCAGCAATAGACTGCATAGCTACTTTACGAGCTTCAAAGGCATCCTTTTCAAAGTCACGGATGATGTAGCTTGCACTCGCCTCCTCGACACTACCTGACACATCCATAAGATGATAGAAACCTTGGTAACCGTCTGTAAGCTCTGGTCGGTCGTTCTCTGGCAGTTGATTATGAAAATCAATTGCTAACTGTAGAGCATTAACCATCTGACCCTTTGCAGTACCAGGGTGGACATTGCGCCCTTGGAAATGAAGCTCAGCAGCAGCGGCTGAAAAAGTCTCGTACTGAAGTTCACCTAGTGGGCCACCATCAACAGTATAGGCAAAGTCAACGTCAAAATCTTCTGCATCAAATTTATTGGCACCAATACCGATTTCTTCATCTGGACCAAAACCAACTCGAATCTCACAGTGTTTGATTTCGGGATGAGCAGTCAGGTATTCGATAGCAGTCATAATCTCAGCAATCCCTGACTTGTCATCAGCACCCAGTAAGGTCGCGCCATCAGTTGTGATAAGAGTTTGGCCTGGATATTTCTCAAGACTCTTGAAATCAGCAGGATCCAGTTTGAAACCAGAATTTCCTAGTTCAATCACACCACCATCGTAGTTTTCGATGACTTGCGGATTAACTCCCTCGGCATTAAAATCAGCAGTATCCATGTGGGAGATGAAGCCAATCTTGCGTGTCAGGCTGGGATCATTAGCAGGTAAGGTACCAATGGCAAAACCATTTGGAAGGTAGTAGACATTTTGTAGACCAACACGTTTCATTTCGGGAATAAGAACATTGGTCGCAAAATCTACCTGGCTTTGCGTACTTGGAGTAGTAGTAGAGTGTTCATCAGAACGTGTATTAACCTTAACGTAGGTCAAAAAACGATCTAAAAGGTTCGGATAAGTCATAAAAACTCCTTTAACAATCATAAAATAGAATGCAAACTTCGAAAAAAGCCCGATTATGAAAATTTCATGAATTTTGAAAAAATATAATAATTCAAATTCATTAGACTTTCAAATAAAATCTTGGATATTTTAGAATAAAATATATGCATTGATATTTTATGAGATTTTTTTATTCTTTTTTCATTTTACCATAGAATAGTTTGAAAGACAAAGAAGAATCATACTCTTTTATTAATTAACATAATATAAAATTAATCATATTAATTGACACTGCGTGAACTTTATTGTACAATTATCTTGTAAATGTCCTAGATTAATATAGTAACAATTTAAGTACATTCTAGTTAAGGAGAATAAAATGAACATTCGCTTCGATTTTAAGAAAGTTCAAATTATTGCGCGCCGTTTAGTTACACTGTTAGCTATTCTCTTTTTGTGTGCTCCGATAAGTCTGTTAAATGCAGATTCTACTACAGAACCTCAGACAACGCTTCACAAGACAATTACTCCAAAATCAGGGGAGGATGACAAGTATGAGTTGTCATTGGATATCACTTCCAAACTGGGAACAGAAACTCAAACGGATCCCTTGGATGTTGTTTTGGTAGCAGACCTCTCAGGAAGTATGAGCAAGAGAGATGTTCCTTCTTCTACTGGCCGAACAATTACAAGATTGGATGCTTTAAAAAATACCCTTAAAGGAACTCGAAATCGTCAGGGATTAATTGATACGATTTTATCCAATTCAAATAATCGGTTATCCATGGTAGGTTTTGGTGGAAAGATTGATAATAAGTTTGCGGAACAAGCATGGAATTCCTACTACCGAAAATGGGAGTGGGGGTATCGGTATTGGCCGTATGAAGAGAGAACAGCATTTTATGATGGTGTATCCCCATGGGATGATGCGGAAACAATTTTAAATTGGAATAACGATGCTAGTGGTTCAAAGACTGCAGTCAGTAATATGAGAATTGCTGGTGGTCAATCAATAGGGACTGAATCAGGAATCGGTACAGGAACCAATATTAGCGCGGGTATTCGTATTGCTAATCAATTGATAGATAGTGCAAGACCAAATGCCAAGAAGGTTGTTATTGTTCTATCAGATGGTTTTGCCAATATGTATTACAACGACAGTGGTTATACAGTTTATAACTATAATAATCAAGATGGATCAGAAACGGCACCAGATTGGTTCTGGAATAATTTAGATGTATCTATCAATAATCTCGCCTATAGTCTCGCTCCAAAACTAGCTGGCTTTTACTCTATTAAGTTTCGTTATTCAAACAATGTCGACAGTATTACCAGTCTGCAATATTATATGAGGCAACATAATGCCTCCATTCCAAATGAAATATTCTCTGCAAATGATGAAGACCAGTTACAAGACAGTTTCAAAGATATTACTGATAAGATTCTGCCACTGGGAATCCACCACGTGACCATCAAGGATGTTCTTTCTAAGTATGTCCAGCTATTACCAAACGGATCGTCAGAGTTTCGTGTCGTTAAAGAGAAAGATGGTAGCAGTGAAACATTAAGCAACGAGCAAGTAACTTTTGAAACCAAGACAAGTTCAGAAGGTTTAGTGGAGGTTACAGCTAATTTTTCTCCTAATTATTCCTTGGAAGATGGCGCTAGATATGTACTAAAATTTAAAGTTACATCTAGTCAAGATGCTTTGGATGCCATTGCTGGTGATAAAAAACTAGAGGCTGGTGATGCTGAAGGTTCTGATGTCAATAAACTCTACTCCAATAAAGGTGCCAGTGTCACCTATTCCTATGGAATAGACACCTCTCAAACCAAGACCAAAGAATACTCTGACAACCCAACCTTTAAGCCTTCAGATCCATTAACGGTACCAGTGGAAGTTGAATGGCAAGGTGTGACGGGTGCGAGAACTGTTATTACAGCTGATCAACCGAGTAATGTTGAACTGAAACTGGTTCAAAAGAACAAGAACGGAGGTCCTGATAATCAAGACTATCGAAAGACTAATGTAAATGTTAGAACAAATATCTTTAATGAAACGAGGAACTTTGAAAAAGTTGCCAAAGGATATCAATACGATTTAATTGCACCGGACGTCCCCGCCTTTACCAAAGAAATAAAAAATGTTGGTACAGAAACTAAACCATCCTTCAAGGTAATCTATAAACAATTGCCAAGTCTGACGATTAAGAAAGTGTTGGAAGCTGAAAGTAACTTGAACAAAGAGTTTAGGATTAAGGTAAAACTAACCTCTCCTGATTCTACACCATTGAATGGAACTTTTGGCGATATAACTGTTGTGAATGGAGAAGCGGAGATCCGTGTCGAAAAACGAAAACGTTGGAAAGGTATTCTAAGCAATCTTCCTCGAGGAACCCATTACAAGGTTGAAGAAGAAGCGGCATCAACGAACGGTTACCACGTTACATATGAGAATCAAGAGGGCGATCTGAATAAAGACGAAACCAGTATTGTCACGAATCACAAGCTTCCAAGTTTATCAGTTACAAAAAAGGTTACGGGTGTATTTGCCAACCTATTAAAATCCTTCAAGATTACCATTAACATTAGGGATGCTCAGAATAGTCCACTGAATGGAACCTATACTGCAACGGTAAATAATAAAAGAACCCCTCTGCAATTTACGAATGGTCGAGTGTCTATTGATCTAAACAAAGATCAAACCATAAAAATTGATGGACTTCCACTCAATAGTCACTATACCGTAGAAGAGGAATCAAACTCTTCTATTGGATATCAGGTATCTTATGAAAATCAAGAAGGCAAGCTTGATGGGGACAAGTCCGCGACAGTCACGAATAATAAGAATAGTGTACCTGAAACCGGAGTTGACTTCCTCAGCAGTACACTCATGTTAGGAATAATCCTTCCGCTAGGAGGAATCTTCTTTACAATCCTACTCGGATATCTAGTGGTGCATAGGAGAAAATAATGCTACTAAAAAAGAAATATAAGAAAACGGTAACACAAGTCAATCGGGATAAGTCTCCGCCGAGTGTATGGGGAGATATCCTCTACTTAGTCAGTAAGCTTCTGATGGTTGGGTTTGTACTGGCCACCCTTTACTTTTTTGTTTTTGGACTATTGAGATATAATGACGATGGCATGAAGCCAGCCTTAAAAGATGGCGACTTGGTTGTCTACTATAGGTTGGATAAACGTTATTCGATTGGTGATCTGCTCGTCTATAGTTATAAGGGCAAGGAAAGAGTGGCGCGTGTCATTGCAACCGAAGGAAGTACGATCGATATAAACGAAAATGGTCTCATCATCAACGGTTCTCCTCAACAAGAGCAGGATATCTACAAAGAAACGCTGCTCTATAAGGAAGGGGCTACCTTCCCAATGAAAGTCCCAGCAGGACAACTCTTTGTCCTCGGAGACAATCGAACAACGGCTGTAGATAGTCGTGCTTTTGGAACCATTCCTATACAGGATACCCATGGCAAGGTGGTAACAGTCCTAAGGCGACGGGGCTTTTGATGACAATTTATGAAAAAAGAAATTTAAAAATAAAAGGAATAATCATGAAAAAAACATTTTTGAAAAAATTAGTTACTGCAAGTATTGCAGCTGTAACCGCCTTGTCGGTCTTTAGAGGAGTGCCAACATTTGCGGATGATAATGATGTGGCGACTGCCAAAGCAACTGGTGAAACAAGTGCAAAAGTTTCTATTAATAAGGTGTTGAATATTGCGGAAGGAATTACAACACCTAATGCAACTTTTACATTTACCTTCACACCTCAAACTGGAACATCATCTAATGGGGCACCATATGAAACAATTGATTCTTCTAATGGTCAAATTACAGATAAAAATGTATCTTATTCTGGAACAGACGTTTTAGCAACTGGCCAAACTAACATTAAGAAAGATACCGGCGATATTTTTAGAGAAGTGAACTATACACATGCTGGTGAATATGTCTATACTGTTGCTGAAAAACAAAATGTTGGTTGGAAAGTTATTCAAAAAAATGGTTCACCTATTGATTTTATGACATATGATAATCGCAACTATGAAATGCACGTTATTGTTAAGAACAAAACTACAGGAGGAACATATATTTCTTCTGTGTATTTTAAACAAGTATCCCCAAGTGTGAATGGTAAAGTAAAACCATCTGAAAGTGGAACTACTTACAAATATGATCTTTTCACTAACATTTATCGTAAAAATGCTGGTAAAATTACAGATCCAAATGAACCAAACCCTAATAAACCAAATGTTTCAAAAGTTGACCCAAATGCTAAATCTTTAGTAATTAAAAAAGTTGTATCAGGTGCTACTGCAGATAAATCAAAAGATTTCACTTTCAAGCTTACTTTCACAAAAGCATCTACAGAAACTTCACAATCAATCACTGGTAAAATCGGTGAAACCTCAAAAACATTTGTCTATGGTCAAGAAACGACTATAACACTACGTCACGATCAATCTTTAGTGTTTGACACAATTCCTGCTGGTACTCGTTATAAATTGGTTGAAACTGGATCTCAAGGTTACACAGCTTCAGCTGCATATAAGGAGAACGGAGCATCAAAAAATCAAGCTGGTACAGTTTCTACAAATTTCACTCAAGATAGTATCCTTATTGGTGAAAAACCAAACGATAACACTATCACAAATAGCTTACCAGACGTTACCCCTACTGGTCTCTTGATTGACAACCTTCCTTTCATCTTGATGATTGGTCTTGGTTTGGCTGGATTTGTTGTTTTGTCTAAAAAACGCAGACAAGCTTAAGCAAGTGGTTTGACCGATGAAAATCAAGCGTGAGAAACCCAAAAGGAGTTTGTCTAGGCGTCTGGTACTTGCTGTAGATGCATTGATGAATCATATCTTGCTCCTCTTGACAGCCTTAGTCTTTCTCTTTGGTTTCTACGCCCTCTGGGATGCCAATCAGGTTTATTCTCAGGCTTCATCAAGTGAGTATGAGGCCTATAGACCTGTTAGTACCAGTGAGAAGGATGAGCTTGCTAGTTTTTCTGGCTTTCACAAGCTACAGCAAGTCAATCCAGAGGTTCTCGGTTGGATCAATGTCTATGGCACCAATATCGACTATCCCTTAGTTCAAGCCAAAGACAATGAAAAATACCTGAACAAGGATTCCAAGGGAGAATTTGCAGCTACAGGGGCTATTTTCCTTGAGGCTCGAAATGAATCCAAGTTCGAAGACTTTAATACCATCATCTACGGACACCATGTAGAAAATGGGGTTATGTTTGGAGATGTAGCAAAGTTTTCTGATAAGGAATTTTTTGACCAGCATCGCTACGGCAGTATTTACTATAATGGCGTTGAAAAAGGTCTTGAAATCTTTGAAATGCTCGAGGTGGACGCCTATGACTTTAACATCTACGATCCAGGTATTAATGGGGATGATCGGCGCCAAGAATATATCGATCACTTACTCTCGGTTGCCATTCACAAACGAGACATTACACTGGGGCCAAATGACCATATCATCCTTCTCAGTACCTGTTTCCTAGACGTAACAAATGGGAGACATATCGTAGTTGCCAAGATTACGGATACGGTTCCAAAGAACACCTTCCATACGAAAAAATCAAAACCATTTCCTTACAGCGTCTTTGATGATTCGTCGCTCGGACGATTTCTCTCATCGATTCCTTTGTGGATATGGTATATCATCTTATTTATCTTGCTCTTGCTATTGATCTTCTTGCTCATCATCCTCTACTTGATCTTGCGTCGTAGAAGAGAAGCAAAGGAAGAAGGGGCAGATACCATTACTGACTAAACTACCAATAAAAGAGAAAGGGACAGCCTCTCTTGCTCTTTTATTTTCAAGGCTAGAAAGGAGAAAGAAGGAAATATGAAAACAAGTACAAGTCGCGAAGCCATAAAGGCCATTCTATCCCTCTTTCTAGCTTTTTTCTGTCTTTTTACAGCTGATAGAGCTCTTGCGAGCGACTACGATCATTATAATCCCATTGAAAAGGATGCCAGCAGTACGGGCTTTGAAACCTTGCAACACCTCAACAAGGATGTTTGTGGTTGGATTAGCCTCGATGGGACCAAGGTAGACTATCCTCTCTTACAGAGTCAGGACAATGTCAAATACCTTGACCGCAATGCCTTTGGCGATTATACTGTGTCAGGTTCTATATTCCTAGACTATCGTTTTAACCCAAATTTTACGGACTTTAACACCATCATTTATGGTCACTCCATGGCTTCTGGTGCTATGTTTGGGGAGATTCAAAAATTTGCGGATCAAGATTTTTTTGAAAAGCATCGTTATGGCTCTATCTATTATAACGGCCGTGAACGAGGGCTTGAGATATTTGGAATTTTAGAAGTAGATGCCTATGACACGGAGATTTACCGAACTTTGAGTTCCAACGATGAGGAACACCAGGCCTACTATCAATATTTGCTAAGTAAAGCCAAGTACAAGCGAGATGTTTCCTTGACCTCAACGGACAAGATTGTTTTATTAAGCACCTGTTTCCTTACTATTACCAACGGACGGCATATCCTCTTAGCTAAAATAACGGATGCACCAGTAAAAGCAGCCCAGGATAAAAGTGGGGAAGCAGTAGGGACGCGGTATTTCGATCAAGGCCTACCAACGCATTGGATTTATATCCTTGCCTTTCTTCTCCTGATTATCGTTATTTTACTCCTTGTCGTTATCATCCTAATCATAAGGCGAGATAGAAAGACAAAAGAACAAAAGAAATAGTAGACGTCGGAAGCGTTTACTATTTTTTTCTTTCATGATAGAATAGATAGTGAAAATAATATCATAAGGATGATAACATGAAAAAAGCTATATTAATGATGACCTTTGGATCTCCAGAGGAGATTAGTTTTGAAGGAGTAGCAGAATTTTTTACAAATATTCGTCGTGGTGTTAGACCCCAAGACCACGAGATTCAGACTCTCTATGACAACTATGTCCTTATCGGTGGGACGCCCTTGCAGCGGATTACACGTGAGGAGGTTGATTTAGTCAAGGAACGTTTAGGCGAGGAGTACGGTATCTACTTTGCCAATAAGTTTTCTCAGCCCTTTATCCCTGATGTGATCAAGCAGATGGAGTCTGATGGTATTGAAGAATGTATTTGTTTGATTTTGGAACCTCATTATTCCTTTTACTCAGTCATGGGGTATGAAAAGTTTTTGGAAAGCCAGCAGATCCGATTTTTAGTTATTAAGGACTGGTATCAGCAACAGCCTTTGCTGGACTTCTGGACAGATGAGATTAGAAAAATTTTACGAAACCATGTGGGAGAAGAATCTTTCAAGGTAATCTTTTCAGCTCACAGTGTTCCCATTTTTGCCTTGGATTATGGAGATCCTTATATCGATCAGATTTTCGATAATAGCAAGCTAATCGCTGAACAACTCGGCCTAACAGCCGACCAGTATACCAATACTTGGCAGAGCGAAAGTGATATTGGAATCCCCTGGATTAAGCCAGACGTTTTAGAATATTTGCGAGAACAAAAGCAACATCCCGAGCATTATATTTTTGTTCCGATTAGCTTTATTAGTGAACATATCGAAGTCCTTTTTGATAATGATGTGGAATGTTATGAGTTGTGTCAAGAATTAGGTGTCACCTATCATCGCCCACCTATGCCCAATACGGATAGCCGTTTAATTGACGCTTTAGTTGCTACTGTAAGAGCCAATGAACACAAAGAGTTTAAAGCTTTTCTCCCAGAAGAAGAAACTTTTGATGAGTTAGCACCTTCGACAACTACCAAGGACATCATGGAGGAGACAGACGACCTTCAGATGCCAGAATTTGTCAAAAAGCTCATTGAGAAAAAAGGTCGTGAAAATGTGAAAATGCCTTACTTGATTAAGAAAATGCTCGAAAAGGCTGGGAAGTTACCAAAAGAGTAAAGAAAAAAGGATTTAGCTTTAAGCTAAATCCTTTATCTGTTTTATTTTTTCTCAAGAAGAGCTTTGATTTCTTGAAGAACTTCAAGTTCAGTTGGAGCAGCAGGTGCTTCCTCAACCACTTCCTCTTTCTTACGAAGGTTTTGCGCTTTTTCAATAGCTTTAATAACGAAGAAAAGCACAGTACCTACAACGAGAAAGTTGATAATAGCACTCAAGAATTTACCATATGTGACACCATTCCATGCAAGCTCAGCGATGTTTTGTACTTGCGCAGCTTCCAAAGCTGGGTTCAATAGAAGTGGAGTGATGATATCATTAACAAATGAAGTAACGATAGCACCAAAAGCAGAGGCAATGATCACACCGACAGCAAGGTCAACGACATTACCGCGAAGCAAGAATTCTTTAAGATCCTTTAACATTTTCATAAATTCCTTTCCTAATTTTCTAATTTATTATATCCTAAATTGTGACAAAAAGCAACTTGAACGCTCAAAGTGGTTAGTTGTTCCCTTTAAAAATATAGATTTTACTGAAAATATAGTTTAAAATGATGATCAAAATTTGTGCTAGAATAGTTTCAACAGTATTAACCCTATCTATATTAAATTCGACAAACTGGCCAATAATATCAGGAAAGGCTGTAACAAAGATACAAGTTAAAAGAAGGTCCAGTCCAAGAGTAGAGAGACGAGCTAAGAAAAACTTAGCTAGGCGGGTTGGCCAATTCCTTCTCTCTTGTTTAAAGACAATTGTATCATTGGTGAGAAAGGCAAAGAGAATCCCGATAATATTAGCGAGGGCAGTTGCGAGGATTTCCTGGTGGCTGATATGGTAAATAACCAAACGTGATACAATAGAAATCAAAGTCGCAGCACCACCGAAAAATAGGTAGGAGAGAATCTCGTTATCAAAGAAAGCTCTTATTAGTTTTTTCATGATTTTAGTATAGCATAAAGCTGGCTAATGTGCTATACTAGTAAGGTTGATAATCTCAACCCTTGGTGCTTAGCTTCTTTCACCAAGCATATTTTACGCGGGAAACCGTTAAAGGAGAAAACATGAAAAAATTAACTGTTCGTGACATGGCAGACATCGCTATTGTTGCTGCTATTTATGTAGTTTTGACTATTACGCCACCGATCAATGTTCTTAGTTTTGGGGTGTATCAGTTCCGGATTTCAGAAATGCTGAATTTCTTGGCATTTTACAACCCTAAATACATCATCGGTGTGACAATTGGATGTATGATTGCTAATTTATTTAGTAGTTTTGGCCTAATAGATGTCTTTGTCGGTGGAGGTTCTACCCTAGTTTTCCTTAGTCTAGGTGTATGGCTCTTTGCAAAATACAGCAAAGATTACCTCTTTAACGGATTGATTCGAAAAGATCATTTCTTCTTTTCAATCCTCTTCTCTATTTCAATGATTACCATTGCAGCTGAACTTCATATCGTTGCAGAAGCTCCGTTCTTCTTCACATGGTTCTCTACTGGAATTGGTGAGTTTGCATCACTTATCGTAGGTGCGATTTTGATCAATAAACTGGGACAGCGAATCGATCTTACAAAATAAGAAGTTTATAAGCTAGATTCTTGATAAATCTAGCTTTTTTCATTCCATAAATTAAAAGAGAGCGCTTGACAAGAACATAGAACTATAGTATACTTTTTAGGTAAGCTGATTTAGCTCAGTTGGCAGAGCGCATCCATGGTAAGGATGAGGTCGCCGGTTCAATCCCGGCAATTAGCATGATAGAAACAAAGTGACCTTGGGAGACCAAGGTTTTTCTTATCTACCTGTATAAATGAAGCAAAGAGTTTTGGTTGTTGACAAAAGTGACTCTATCTAGTAGAATAGTAGATGCGATGAGTCGATAGGTAGTCTTCGGACTGCTATTGAGCATAAGGAGGTCATAACGCAGGAGCGGACCTTGATGAGTTGTGTGAACCTGCTCATCACATGAAGATGCCTCTTAGTCCCTGGTCAATGACTAGGGATTTTTAGTTTTCAGAAAATATAGTCTAAAAATGCTTTTCAATTTCTGGAAAAAGTAGTATAATACATCTATTATAGAAATTTTTAGAAAATTCCGAAAGAGGTTATTTATGGGATATACAGTTGCTGTAGTCGGCGCGACAGGTGCTGTCGGAGCTCAGATGATAAAAATGTTGGAAGAATCAACACTTCCAATCGATAAAATTCGTTACCTTGCTTCTGCACGTTCAGCAGGCAAGACTTTGAAGTTTAAAAACCAAGATATTACGATTGAAGAAACGACTGAGACAGCTTTTGAGGGTGTTGATATTGCACTCTTCTCAGCAGGTGGTTCGACATCAGCTAAGTATGCACCATACGCAGTTCAAGCTGGAGCGGTAGTAGTAGATAATACATCTTATTTCCGCCAAAATCCAGACGTACCATTGGTTGTGCCGGAAGTAAATGCTCATGCACTTGATGCCCACAACGGAATCATTGCCTGCCCTAACTGTTCAACAATTCAAATGATGGTGGCTCTTGAACCTGTCCGTCAAAAATGGGGCTTGGATCGTATCATCGTTTCAACTTACCAAGCAGTCTCTGGTGCAGGTATGGGAGCGATTCTTGAAACACAACGTGAACTTCGTGAAGTCTTGAATGATGGTGTGAATCCACGTGATTTGCATGCGGAAATCTTGCCTTCAGGTGGTGACAAGAAACACTATCCTATCGCCTTTAACGCTCTTCCGCAAATCGATGTCTTTACTGACAATGATTACACTTACGAAGAGATGAAGATGACCAAGGAAACGAAGAAAATCATGGAAGATGATAGCATTGCAGTGTCTGCAACCTGTGTTCGTATTCCAGTCTTGTCAGCTCACTCTGAGTCAGTTTATATCGAAACAAAAGAAGTGGCCCCAATCGAAGAAGTGAAAGCAGCTATCGCAGCCTTCCCAGGTGCAGTTCTTGAAGATGATGTAGCTCATCAAATCTATCCTCAAGCTATCAATGCAGTTGGTTCACGTGATACCTTTGTTGGTCGTATCCGTAAAGACTTAGATGCTGAAAAAGGAATCCACATGTGGGTTGTTTCAGATAACCTTCTCAAAGGCGCTGCATGGAATTCAGTTCAGATTGCAGAAACGCTTCACGAACGTGGATTGGTTCGTCCAACAGCTGAGTTGAAATTTGAATTAAAATAGTCATATCGTTTAGGAGTTCAGATGAACTCCTTCTTTGAAATAGAGAGGTGTTTCTCATGTCTTATCAAGATTTAAAAGAGTGTAAAATCATCACAGCCTTTATTACCCCTTTTCATGAGGATGGTTCCATCAACTTTGATGCCATTCCAGCCTTGATTGAGCATTTATTGGCCCATCACACAGACGGCATTCTTCTAGCTGGAACGACTGCTGAGAGTCCGACCTTGACCCACGATGAGGAGTTGGAACTCTTTGCGGCTGTACAAAAGATTGTTAATGGACGTGTTCCTTTGATTGCGGGTGTAGGTACCAATGATACGCGTGACTCGATCGAGTTTGTCAAAGAAGTAGCAGACTTTGGTGGCTTCGCTGCTGGACTTGCTATCGTACCATACTACAACAAACCTTCTCAAGAAGGCATGTATCAGCACTTTAAAGCTATTGCAGATGCTTCTGATTTGCCTATTATCATCTATAACATTCCAGGGCGTGTAGTAGTGGAATTAACTCCAGAAACCATGCTTCGCTTGGCTGACCATCCAAATATCATCGGTGTTAAGGAATGTACTAGCTTGGCTAATATGGCTTACTTGATTGAGCACAAGCCAGAAGAATTTTTGATTTATACTGGTGAGGATGGAGACGCTTTCCATGCTATGAATCTTGGTGCGGATGGGGTTATTTCTGTTGCCTCCCATACAAATGGAGATGAGATGCACGAGATGCTCACTGCCATTGCAGAAAGCGATATGAAGAAAGCAGCAGCTATTCAACGTAAGTTCATTCCTAAAGTCAATGCCCTCTTCTCTTATCCAAGTCCTGCTCCAGTTAAGGCAGTCCTTAACTATATGGGATTTGAAGCTGGACCAACTCGTCTACCTCTAGTTCCAGCACCAGAAGAAGATGCCAAACGCATCATCAAAGTTGTCGTAGATGGTGACTACGAAGCAACTAAGGCAACCGTAACAGGTGTCCTTAGACCAGATTACTAATAAAGACAATAAAATCCATGATCGAAAGAACGATCATGGATTTTTCTTATTTTCCTAGACAGAATTGGCTAAAGAGTTGGGTGATGAGTTCATCAGGAGCTGCATCTCCAGTGATTTCTCCAAGAATTTCCCAAGTACGAGTCAAGTCAACTTGAAGCAAATCAACTGGCATCCCCAGTTCCAGCCCTTCATTAACAGCTTGTAAGCTTTCAACTGCTTTTTCAATCAAGGAAATATGACGGGCATTTGACAAGTAAGTAGCATCTTGCTCGACCAAACCAGCATTTTCAAAGAAGAGGTTGTTAATGCGTTCTTCAATCTTATCGATATTCTGGTTTTTAAGAACGGAAATACGGATGACATTTTCAGGTAGTTCCGAAGTTTCAATCGCTTCAGGAAGATCCGTTTTATTAAGTAGAATAATGCGGTTGGTATCTTGGCTGATTTCTAAGAGTTGGCGATCTTGGGCGGTTAGTGGTTCACTGGCATTTAGCACTAGTAGTACCAAGTCAGCTTCTTTTAGGGCTTTTCTAGAACGTTCGACACCGATTTGTTCCACGATATCATCTGTTTCACGAATACCTGCAGTATCAATCAATTTGAGAGGAACCCCGTTAATGTTGACGTATTCTTCGATAACATCTCGTGTCGTACCAGCGATGTCTGTTACGATGGCCTTATCTTCACGCAGGAGATTGTTGAGAATACTGGATTTCCCAACGTTGGGACGGCCGATAATGGCAGTGGAAATTCCCTCACGAAGGATTTTACCACGACGAGCTGTTCTAAGGAGATTGGTTAGCAATTGCTCAAACTCCATAGTTTTCTCACGGACGACTGCAGTAGTGGCTTCCTCAACATCGTCATACTCAGGATAGTCGATATTGACCTCAACTTGGGCAAGTGTATTGAGGATTTCTTGGCGAGTATTATTAATGAGGTCAGAAAGAGAACCGTCCAATTGTTTGACTGCGATATTCATGGCCTTGTCTGTCTTAGCACGGATGATGTCCATCACTGCCTCAGCCTGTGTCAAGTCCACGCGACCGTTTAGAAAGGCGCGTTTGGTAAATTCACCAGGTTCTGCTAACCGAGCTCCTTCACGGATAGCTAGTTGGAGAATCTCATTGGTCACCGCAATCCCACCGTGAGTGTTAATCTCGATAATATCCTCACGAGTGAAGGTCTTTGGAGACTTCATAGCTCCAACCATAACTTCGTCCATGACCTTCCCTGTCTGCGGGTCAATAATGTGACCGTAGTTGAGGGTATGGCTTGCAACCTTGCTCAAGTCTTTTCCTTTAAAAATCTTTTGCGCAATGGCAAAACTATCTGTTCCGCTCAGGCGGACAATACCAATGGCTCCTTCACCTAGTGGAGTAGAGATAGCAGCGATGGTATCAAATTCACGTGTAATCATACTATTTCCTTTTGTATTTCTTTTCTTAGGATAGGTATCCAAGCATCTCTTCAAATTGTAACAAAATTAGACTATTTCTTCAATGGATGCTACTTGGAGATTGAAAAAGCCTAAGCAATTCTGCTTAAGCTGGATTATTTGGTGCGCATTTCCCCTTGAGGGAAGTAGGTTCCTTCTGGCATGTCGTTGATGATGACATGAACGGCTGATTGAGGGGCTCCAGTGTTGCGGACAACAGCTTCCGTTACTTCCTTAGCAAGAGCTTTCTTTTGCTCGAGCGTGCGACCTTCAAATAAATCGATGCGTACAAATGGCATAATAGCTTCCTCCACTAGTTTGTGATTTCTTCTATTTTACCACATTTTGCCGTTTAAAGCTTCAGAAAATTATGATATACTAGAATGTAGCAAAAATTTAGAAATGGACGTGAAATAGAAGCATGGCACAGTTGTATTATCGTTATGGGACCATGAACTCTGGTAAAACGATTGAGATTCTCAAAGTGGCCTATAACTACGAGGAGCAAGGAAAGGGAGTTGTGATTATGACTTCGGCTCTGGATACGCGTGACGGTGTCGGCTATGTGTCGAGTCGAATCGGCATGAAACGCCCAGCCATTGCGATTGAGGAAACGACAGATATCTTCGGCTATATCCGAGATTTACCTGAGAAACCATACTGTGTGTTGGTCGATGAGGCCCAGTTTCTCAAGCGTCACCATGTTTACGACCTAGCTCGTGTTGTTGATGAGTTAGACATACCTGTCATGGCTTTTGGTTTGAAGAATGACTTTCGCAATGAGTTGTTCGAAGGTTCAAAATACCTCTTGCTTTTAGCAGACAAGATTGAAGAAATCAAGACCATCTGTCAATACTGTAAGAAAAAGGCGACTATGGTGTTGCGTACGCAGGATGGTGTGCCAGTCTATGATGGCGAACAAATTCAAATCGGTGGAAATGAAACCTATATTTCAGTCTGCCGTAAACATTATTTTGCGCCAATGATATCATCTAATAAGGAGCAAAACTATGACAATTGAACTAAGAGATGTTACAATGGGAAATTATTTTGATGTTTTGAATTTGGATGTCAAGGAATATCAAAAACAATTCATTGCAACCAACGCAATTAGTTTAGCTGAAGCATATGTCTACACTAAAAATGGAGATTTTGTAGCTCCATTGGCAGTTTATGATAATGATGCAATTATAGGTTTTGTGATGATAGCTTATGATAAAAAGATCGGAATTAGTAGTGGAAATTATTTACTATTTCGTTTTATGATTGATAAGAATTTTCAAAATCAAGGATATTTTAAACCCATTATGGATAAAGTGCTGGACTATGTTCGGACAGCGCCAGCAGGTTTAGGCAATAAACTTTGGTTGTCTTATGAACCAGAAAATGAACATGCAAGATCTTGTTACCTCAGTTATGGATTTAAAGAAACTGGGGAAATATTTGAGAACGAAGTAGTAGCAATCTATGATTTAACAATTGAGAAATAAGGAGAAAAAATGAACATCTATGATCAACTACAAGCTGTAGAAGACCGTTATGAAGAATTAGGAGAATTGCTGAGTGACCCTGATGTCGTTTCAGACACCAAACGTTTCATGGAGCTTTCAAAAGAAGAGGCTTCAACTCGTGACACAGTAACAGCCTACCGTGAGTACAAACAAGTCCTTCAAAACATCGTCGATGCCGAAGAAATGATTAAGGAATCAGGTGGAGATGCGGACTTGGAAGAAATGGCCAAGCAAGAGCTTAAAGATGCCAAGGCTGAAAAAGAAGAGTATGAAGAAAAATTGAAAATTTTGCTCCTTCCAAAAGATCCTAATGACGACAAGAACATCATCCTTGAAATCCGTGGGGCAGCTGGTGGAGACGAAGCAGCGCTCTTCGCTGGGGATTTGCTAACCATGTACCAAAAATATGCGGAAGCCCAAGGATGGCGCTTTGAAGTCATGGAAGCTTCTATGAACGGTGTCGGTGGTTTCAAAGAAGTGGTTGCCATGGTTTCGGGTCAATCTGTATATTCTAAGCTTAAGTACGAATCAGGTGCCCACCGTGTGCAACGTGTCCCCGTGACAGAAAGCCAAGGTCGTGTACATACTTCAACTGCTACAGTTCTTGTCATGCCTGAAGTAGAGGAAGTAGAATACGATATCGATCCAAAAGACCTTCGTGTTGATATCTACCATGCATCTGGTGCTGGTGGACAGAACGTCAATAAGGTTGCGACTGCCGTGCGTATCGTTCACTTGCCAACCAATATCAAGGTTGAGATGCAGGAAGAACGTACCCAGCAGAAAAACCGTGAGAAGGCCATGAAAATCATCCGTGCGCGTGTTGCTGACCATTTTGCTCAGATTGCTCAAGATGAACAAGATGCCGAGCGTAAGTCAACAATCGGTACTGGGGATCGTTCTGAACGTATTCGTACTTATAACTTCCCACAAAACCGTGTCACAGACCACCGTATCGGCTTGACCCTCCAAAAACTAGATACCATCTTGTCTGGTAAACTCGATGAAGTTGTGGATGCCTTGGTGCTCTATGACCAAACACAAAAATTAGAAGAATTAAACAAATAATGAAATTAGCTCAATTATTTTCAGATTTTGAAGAAGCGTTGATAAGACAAGGAGAGGAAGCAGAAAGCCTCTCTTTTGTCTACCGTAGCCTAAAAAATCTCTCTTTTACGGACTTTGTCTTTGCTCTTCAGCAGGAAGTGACAAAAGAGGAAGAAAATTTTGTAGAAGAAATTTACCAGCAGTTAGCGGCTCACAAACCAGCTCAGTATATCATTGGTCACGCAGATTTCTTTGGGATGCAGTTAAAAGTGGATGAGCGGGCTTTGATTCCTCGTCCAGAGACAGAAGAGTTGGTGGAGCTTATCTTGGCCGAAAATCCTGAGGAAAATCTTAAGATCCTAGATATCGGGACTGGAAGTGGCGCCATAGCTCTCGCATTAGCTAAAAACAGACCAGATTGGTCAGTGACAGCAGCAGATATTTCCCAAGACGCCTTAGAACTTGCATCAGAGAATACTAGCAATCAAAATCTTAATATATTTTTTAAAAAATCGGATTGTTTTGCAGAAATTTCTGAAAAATATGATATAATTGTATCCAATCCACCCTATATCTCTCGTGAAGATGAGTCAGAGGTCGGTTTGAATGTTTTGCATTCGGAGCCTCATCTAGCTCTCTTTGCAGATGAGGATGGCCTAGCTATTTATCGCAGAATTGCGGAAGATGCAAAAGACTATCTCACAGATGGTGGTAAGATTTACCTTGAAATTGGATACAAGCAAGGTCAAAGTGTTCCTGCGCTTTTTAGGAAATATCTTCCTGAAAAACGAATACGAACACTCAAGGACCAATTTGGTCAAGATAGGATGGTTGTAGTTGATGATGGACAGGATTAGACAAGAGTTGGAAAAGGGCAGAGCTGTTGTTCTACCAACCGAGACAGTTTATGGTCTCTTTGCTAAGGCCTTAGATGAAAAAGCTGTCGACCATGTTTACAAACTCAAACGTCGTCCTAGAGATAAGGCGCTCAATCTTAATGTCGCTTCTCTAGAGGACATCTTGCACTTTTCAAAGAATCAGCCAACTTATCTACAAAAGCTTGTAGAGGCCTTTTTACCAGGTCCCTTGACCATTATCCTCGAAGCCAATGACCGAGTTCCCTATTGGGTCAACTCAGGTCTTTCAACGGTGGGATTTCGGATGCCGAGTCACCCCATTACACTGGATTTGATTCGAGAGGCAGGACCCTTGATTGGACCGTCTGCCAATATCTCGGGTCAGGCGAGTGGAGTGGCCTTTGCTCAAATTCTAGAGGATTTTGATCAAGAGGTTCTGGGTCTGGAGGACGACGCTTTTCTAACTGGACAGGATTCGACGATTTTGGATTTGTCTGGAGACAAGGTGAAAATCTTACGCCAAGGGGCGATTAAGCGAGAGGATATTCTTGCACAGTTGCCAGATATTTCTTTTGAGGAGGAATGAGATGCTAAGAGATTTGCAAGAAACAGATGTGAATGCTATATGTGAGATTAACCAAGAGGCTTTGGGCTATTCTTTTAGTCCAGAGGACACAGCTAGTCAACTAGCTAGACTGTTTCAGGATTCTCATCATTTCCTACTTGGCTATGAGGATGAGGTCAGCCATGTCCTACTTGGATATGTCCATGCTGAAGTTTATGAATCCCTCTATTCCAAAGCAGGATTTAATATCTTAGGCTTAGCGGTTTCACCTCAAGCACAAGGGCAAGGTATCGGTAAAAGCTTACTGCAAGGGTTGGATCAAGAAGCAAAAAGACGGGGTTATGGGTTTATCCGCTTAAACTCTGCTGATCATCGTCTGGGAGCTCATGCATTTTATGAAAAAGTTGGTTATACTTGTGATAAAGTGCAGAAACGGTTTATTCGCATCTTTTAGTTTATTTTCTTATTGAAAAACAAACTAAAGGACCAGTCACACTATAAAGGAGAAGACCTATGATTTTTGACAAAGACGATTTTAAAGCATACGATGCTGATCTCTGGAATGCTATTGCCAAAGAAGAAGAACGCCAACAAAACAATATCGAGTTGATTGCTTCGGAAAACGTAGTTTCCAAGGCTGTTATGGCAGCTCAAGGGTCTATCTTGACAAACAAATATGCCGAGGGTTACCCAGGACGCCGTTATTATGGTGGAACTGATGTAGTAGACGTGGTAGAAACTCTAGCTATTGAACGTGCAAAAGAAATTTTCGGTGCTAAATTCGCCAATGTTCAACCTCACTCAGGAAGCCAAGCCAACTGTGCGGCTTACATGGCCTTGATTGAGCCAGGTGACACTGTAATGGGAATGGATTTGGCAGCAGGCGGACACTTGACCCACGGAGCTCCAGTTAGCTTCTCTGGTCAAACCTACAACTTTGTTTCTTACAGTGTGGATCCTGAAACAGAACTCTTGGACTTTGATGCTATCTTGAAACATGCCCAAGAAGTAAAACCAAAACTAATCGTAGCGGGTGCTTCAGCCTATTCTCAAATTATCGACTTCTCAAAATTCCGTGAAATCGCAGATGCTGTTGGGGCTAAGCTTATGGTCGACATGGCCCATATCGCTGGTTTGGTTGCAGCCGGTCTTCACCCAAGCCCAGTGCCATATGCTCATATCACGACAACAACGACCCACAAAACCCTTCGTGGACCTCGTGGTGGTTTGATTTTGACAAATGATGAGGACCTAGCTAAGAAAATCAACTCAGCTATTTTCCCAGGTATTCAGGGTGGTCCTTTGGAGCATGTTGTGGCGGCTAAGGCGGTTTCCTTCAAAGAAGTTTTGGACCCAGCCTTCAAGGAATATGCTGCTAATGTCATCAAAAACAGCAAGGCTATGGTTGAAGTCTTCTTGCAAGACCCTGATTTCCGTATCATTTCTGGTGGAACTGAAAATCACCTCTTCCTAGTGGATGTGACCAAGGTTGTAGAAAACGGAAAAGTTGCTCAAAACTTGTTAGATGAAGTTAATATTACCCTAAATAAAAACTCAATTCCATACGAAACTTTGTCACCATTCAAGACAAGTGGGATTCGTATCGGATCTGCAGCCATCACTGCACGTGGATTTGGAGAAGAAGAAAGCCGTAAAGTGGCTGAACTCATCATTAAAACCCTTAAGAATGCAGAAAATGAAGCTGTCTTAGAAGAAGTGAGAAGTGAAGTCAAAGCGTTGACGGATGCCTTCCCACTATACGAGGACTAATACTTTTATGGACATTTATATTAAGAAAGCCATTATCCATCAGTTCAGTCCGGATGATACCGAGCTGTTTCTAGCGGATAAATTTCTCAATATCACTCCAAAAATCGAGGAATACCTACGTAAAAAAATCGAACGCGTGTATTCAGATGAAGCAAAGACTGGGATTTTCGAGGAAGAAAATCCCTTCTTCAATCACATCACAGATGATTTGTTGGAGACATCAGTAACACTGGCTAATCTCTGGAAAGAGGAGTTCAGCATTTCTGAAAATCTTAAGACCAATGACTTGGTTTTTGTTCAGTTTTCTAAAGAAGGCGTTGAACATTTCGCTTTTTTGCGAATTGCTCTACGTGAGACCTTGACCCACCTTGGTGGAGAAGTTGATAACCCAATCAAGCTAACTCAGAATAACCTACCTGGATTTGGAACGGGGGCTGATGAGGCCTTGGTGGTCAATCTTCAAAGTCGCAAGTACCATCTCATCGAGAAACGCATCAAGTATAATGGGACTTTCTTGAATTATTTTTCAGAAAATCTCCTAGCTGTTGCTCCTAAGATTTCGCCAAAAAAATCCATCAAGGAACTGGAAAAAACGGCTCAGAGAATTGCAGAGTCCTTTAACACAGATGATTTTCAATTTCAATCCAAGGTCAAATCAGCGATTTTCAACAATCTGGAAGAAAACAATGAACTGTCACCTGAAAAATTGGCTAACGACCTTTTTGATAACAATCTGACAGCTTGTTTGAGCTTTATCGACCAAGTCAAGGAAGCCGTACCAGAACCAGTCCAGTTCGATGAAATCGATGCCAGTCGTCAGCTCAAGAAATTTGAAAACCAAAAACTTTCCTTGTCAAATGGAATCGAGCTCATCGTTCCCAATAACGTCTATCAAGATGCGGAATCGGTCGAGTTTATCCAAAATGACAATGGAACCTATTCTATCTTAATCAAAAATATCGAGGATATTCAAAGTAAATAATGTTTAAATTTATAAGAAGAATGCTAGTGCTAGCAGTCCTCCTTTTTGCTGGATACAAAGCCTATCACATTCGTCAGGATGTAAAGCAAGTCATGACCTACCAACCTATGGTTCGGGAAATCCTCAGTGAAAGAGATACACCAGCCAATGAAGAGTTGGTGCTCGCCATGATTTATACCGAAACGAAGGGTAAAGAGCGGGATGTCATGCAGTCTAGTGAGTCTGCTAGTGGCGCTACCAATACCATCAAAGACGATGCCTCTAGTATTCGCCAAGGGATACAGACACTAACTGATAACCTCTATTTGGCACAGAGCAAAGGAGTAGATGTCTGGACCGCCGTTCAAGCCTATAATTTTGGACCTGCCTATATCGACTTTATTGCTCAGAATGGTAAGGAAAATACTTTGGCCCTAGCCAAGCGTTACTCCCGAGAAACGGTCGCTCCAATCCTTGGTAATACTACAGGGAAGACCTACACCTACATCAACCCCATTTCTATCTTTCACGGAGCCGAACTCTATGAAAATGGTGGAAATTATTACTACTCGAGACAGGTTCGCTTTAATCTCTATATCATGAAATTCTTTAATTTCTTTTAAACATCTGGTTTTACCAGGTGTTTTTCACTATAAGTTTTCTTTAAGATTGTTTTATTACCCTAGAAAGGTAAAGGAGGGAATACCCCATGAGAAAGAAATTCTTTCTAACAAGTGCTGCAATATTGTGGGCCGCAACAGCTATGACGAGTGTCCACGCAGCAACTGATGTTCAAAAAGTAATCGATGAAACCTATGTTCAACCTGAATATGTTCTAGGTTCTTCTCTATCTGAAGACCAGAAAAACCAAACTCTTAGCAAACTTGGCTATGACGCATCAAAAGACACCAAAGATATCAAAACTATGACACCGGATGTCTACTCGAAAATTATGAATGTTGCTAATGATGCTAGCCTACAGCTCTATTCGTCAGCTAAGATTCAAAAGCTGGGGGATAAGTCGCCTCTAGAAGTCAAGATTGAAACGCCTGAAAATATCACCAAGGTGACGCAGGATATGTACCGTAACGCAGCAGTGACACTGGGAGTGGAGCATGCCAAAATCACAGTTGCAGCACCTATTCCAGTTACAGGAGAGAGCGCCCTAGCAGGGATTTACTACTCGTTAGAGGCCAATGGTGCTAAAGTACCGCAAGCCAATAAAGACTTGGCTCAAGAGGAGCTAAAAGCCTTATCAGATATCAATGCTGAAAACAAGGACAAGTCAGGCTACGATGCCAATAAACTCAATGTGGCTTTGGCAGATATCAAGGCAGGAATCGCAAAGGCAAAAGAAGCCAAAGGCAATCTGACAGAAGAAGATGTCCGCAAAATTGTAGAAGACACACTAAAAAACTACAAACTCGATCAGGTTATAACAGGAAACCAGGTCAATATCATCATCAATTTTGCATTAAACCTTTCAAAGAGTGACATTTTGAACAATGCTGATTTCACGAAAACCCTAAATGACCTCAAGGAAAGCATTGTCTCTCAAGCTGGAGATAGTTTTAAGAATATCAACCTCAACTTTGATGCCAATAAAGCGCTAGAAGAGGGGGGTAACTTCTTTAGCTCCATTTGGCAAGCTATTGTCAACTTCTTCAAGAGTTTTGGTGCTTAGGTCATTTCATGATATAATAGATGGTAACAGAAATGTTGCCGTCTTTTTTGTCGGCCGATAGAAAGTGAAAAATATGTTAAAGAAAAATGATATTGTTGAAGTTGAAATTGTTGATTTGACCCATGAAGGGGCAGGAGTTGCCAAGGTAGATGGTTTGGTTTTCTTTGTAGAAAATGCTCTACCAACTGAGAAAATCCTCATGCGAGTCCTTAAGGTCAATAAAAAGATTGGCTACGGGAAAGTTGAAGAATACCTTACACATTCTCCGCATCGTAACCAAGATCTTGACCTAGCTTATCTACGCTCAGGTATCGCTGATTTGGGGCATCTTGCCTATCCAGAGCAGCTCAAGTTTAAAACCAAACAAGTAAAAGATAGTCTATATAAGATTGCTGGAATCACGGATGTAGAGGTTGCTGAAACGCTTGGCATGGAACATCCAGTCAAGTATCGAAATAAGGCACAGGTGCCCGTTCGTCGAGTGAATGGTGTCTTGGAAACTGGTTTTTTCCGTAAAAATTCGCATGACCTCATGCCTCTTGAAGATTTCTTTATCCAGGATCCTGTCATTGACCAAGTTGTGGTAGTTCTACGCGATTTGCTTCGTCGTTTTGATTTAAAACCTTATGACGAAAAGGAGCAGTCTGGCTTGATTCGAAATCTTGTAGTGCGACGTGGTCATTATTCCGGACAAATCATGGTCATTTTAGTAACAACTCGTCCGAAAGTTTTCCGAGTGGAGCAATTGATTGAACACCTTATCAAGCAGTTCCCAGAGATTGTGTCTGTCATGCAAAATATCAACGACCAGAATACCAATGCGATTTTTGGCAAGGAGTGGAAGACTCTTTATGGTCAAGACAATATCACGGACCAGATGTTGGGAAATGACTACCAAATCGCTGGACCAGCCTTTTATCAGGTCAATACAGAAATGGCAGAAAAACTTTATCAAACAGCTATTGACTTTGCGGAGTTAAGAGCAGATGATGTGGTGATTGACGCTTATTCTGGGATTGGAACGATTGGATTATCCGTTGCCAAGCATGTCAAAGAAGTCTACGGTGTTGAAGTGATTCCAGAAGCAGTAGAGAATAGCCAGAAGAATGCTACCTTGAATAATATCACTAATGCACACTATGTCTGTGACACAGCTGAAAATGCCATGAGGAATTGGCTCAAGGAAGGTATCCAACCAACCGTTATCTTGGTTGACCCACCACGCAAGGGATTGACCGAAAGCTTTATCAAAGCAAGTAGCCAAATTGGGGCTGACCGCATCGCCTATATCTCCTGCAATGTTGCAACCATGGCGCGTGATATCAAACTCTACCAAGAGTTGGGCTATGAATTGAAGAAAGTCCAGCCGGTGGATCTATTTCCTCAAACGCACCATATCGAGGTTGTAGGACTGCTGGAGAGAAAGGGATAAAGCCCACCGTTTCAGGGTTTACAAAAGACTTGATATTCGGTTTTTTTTGAATTTTTGAGTGAAGTATAAATCTAACAGTCTAAAGTGATGTAGTAGGATTGGTAGTGGTAAAGTATGAAATTTATTCCCACATACGCAGAGGGGGTGCAAAATGTTCCAGCAGGTAGGGTGTCTGTGGGAATTGTTTTGCACCCCTTTTTTTGATATCACCAAGATGGTCGATGGAAGTAGGAGTTCAGTAATTGATACAATAGTCTACAATGAAATGCTTTATAACCTAGTATTTCTATATTGAAAGATGTGACATGCTTGATTGCATACATCAAATAGTGGGAAGTATTCAATCGATTTATAAAGTTGAATCAAAATTCTAAAAAACACTTGCAATTTGACGAGTTTGTGATACAATATTGACTATAAGGTTATCGGGAAGATGACCAAGTCAAAAAAGGAGAATAATGATATGCCAGCAATTTCGTTGACCCCAGAACAGTTAAAGTCTGAAGCACAAACTTATACCAATGCTTCTGAACAATTGAAAGATGCCATTAACAAAGTTTCAGGCGCAAATGGTCGTCTTCAAGGACAATGGCAGGGTGCGGCTTTCCAATCTTACTTGGAACAATTCCAACAATTATCAGTAAGCGTAACTCAAATGGAACAACTTCTTGAAAGTATCCATGCACAATTGAATCAATACGCAGATACTGTTGCTGATCGTGACCGTCAGGATGCAACTTCATTTGGTTTGAATTAATCATCGGTGAACGGTGCTTCGAAAGGGGCGTCGTTTTTTGCTAGTTATAAGTGGAAAAGGGAATAATGAATAGTCCTCATAAAGAAAAACGATACTTAAAAATTTTAACTGCAGTAGCATGCGTATCCCTGTTATCAGGTTCTCTTGTTTATTTTGCATTAAAGGATCAGAGCCTTCACTATTCAAGTGAGATCAAGCAAACTGCTAAGGTTCAATATGCGCTTGTGAATGAAGATAAAGGTGCAAGGTTTGAAAATACTGATTATAATTTAGGCTCGGATTTTGTCACTTTAATTAATCAGGATACAGAGAATAACTGGGAGACAACTAATCGTAGCGTGGCTGAAGCAGGATTGAAGTCTGGTCAGTTTGATGCAGTTATTACTCTTCCGTCAGACTTTTCTGAGAAATTGTTGAGCTTAGAGAGTGTTTCTCCAGAAAAAGCCACTGTTTCTTACCAGATTCGCGAAGGGCAAAACGAACAAGCTAATCAGGCTGTCCACAGTCAAGTTAATACAGTCTTACAAGGATTTAACCAACGGGTGGTTCGGATGTATTTTTCGAGCATCATTCGGAATCTTTCAGATGCACAGACGAATGTGAATCAGATGGCATCTACAGAGTTGTCTCAAAATACGTTCATCATTTCAAATATTCAAGCTCCATTTTCGACCCTACCAGATTCATTTAGAAGTACTCAATCCATTGCAAATAGTCTGAAGACGGATAATGAACTCTTTAAGACCCAACAAGAAGCTTTTGTTAAATCAGTCGCAAGCAGCATGGAAGCGAACAACAACTCTTTAGATGTTTCTGGGAAAGCCCTTGAGTCTACAACAAACTCTGTGAATGAGTTTTCAAAAGAAGCTAATACTCGTCTTGAAAAGTCAACCGACCAATATAAGGAGCAATCTGAAAAAGATAAGGCTACCTTGGAAAAACAATGGACAGATGATCAGAAACATTATTTTGACTTGTATAATGCCCTTTACACTGTCGGGAATGCTAAATTAAAAGAATTGCAGTCTTCCGATACGGCAACCGGTTCCTTTATGGCAGATTTCAAGGCTAAGGCGGGGGAGTATAAAACTGCACAAAGTAAGGTCAAGGGGAACTTAGAGGCACAAATCACTTCTTTAGAAAAAGAAGTAGCGGAGCTTAGAGCACTCAGGGAGACCATTGCAGAGACTTATTATGGCTCTAAGGATTTAAGTGATCAGACAGCTACTGATAAAGATATTCGCTCGGCTATTTTGAACTTAATGACGAAGCCAGAAAATCGAAGCAAACTCCCTAAGCAGTATATTGAGGCAATTGCTAGTCACTTACCGATGATTTCATCTGGAGATTTGAGTGCTCTCATTGCTAAATTAGAGCAAGATAAATTGATCTCATCAGATGAGGCTACAACTTATCGTAATGCACTGAAAATTGTGTCTAACTACAGTAGCGAGTTGGGTGGCTCTTTAGGACAAAATACAACCTTTAAGTATCTGTCCTCAGCGGCTACTGTTACTAGTCCAGTGACCTATCCCATTCACCAAACTCTAGAATTTGATCCGTCAACTGGTAGTCAGACAGTCCAATTGAACATCGATGATGCAAAAATGGGGAATCTTGAACTGGAAGGTGTGACGAAAGATTCAATTGAAGCCTCTATCCGTCAACAGTTAAAAGATACAGGCTATCATGTGACAGCTGCAGTATCAGGAAATACAATTCAAGTCACATTTGTCAATGAAAGAACGGCGTCAACTACTCCTGTCGCCTCTTCGGGCTCAGGGGGATCAAGTACTTCAAATGCGGGTGCAAGTGATGCAGCAACATCTACAAATTCCACTTCTACAAGTGAAAGAACGGCAGCAACGCCAACTACTTCATCAGAAGTCAGTCAACCAAGCTATGCGACACTTCCTAAAAAGGTGAGTGTCACGATTAGTGGTCAGATAAAGTGGAATTTATCTGATGATGTGAAAAAGAATTCCTATAACCAAGTAGGTTATAGTTGGACAGATGGAAGTTCAGTTCAAGCTAGTGCTCAATTATCTGTCTTTAATGGTAAGTATGACACTTTGGCTGAGGATTTACCTGCGATTCTGAAAAACTTCCAAAACCTAGACCTTACTGCCCAACAAATCGTTACTTTATTTGCATCACCAGGGGCAAGTTTAGATATCAATCAATTTGCAGGCACGCTATCAAGTGGTACTCTCGTACAAAAGGCTAGTCCAGATTCTGTATATAGTCTCTACAATAATCTAACTGACGATGAACGGGCTTCAGAAATATCGGATGTTTTAGTTACGAAGTATCGACTTGCAGGAGATAATTTATACAAACAGGTAGATCAGCAATTAAAGGATGTGACAGATATTCTAGGTGAAAAAGAGAATCCTAAAGAAGGCACCCTTCATCAAGTGTATCAGTCTCTCCCAGACTCAGATTTGCTTGTTAAGCAAGCTTCTGCCTTAAATACCTGGTATGGGGAAATGCAGAAGGTCTTAGATGAGGCTCATAATCAGTGGAAAGATTCTGAGAAACTTGCTTATGAATCAGTTGTCAATGATCAAAATCCACAATCAGAGAAGATGAATACCTCTAAGCTGGAAGAAGATGTGAAGTCACTTTTGTCTCAATACGATAGCTTACGAGATAGTTCTAAAAAAGCTGCACAAGCTACAGCTGATGGAGCTGCTCAGGTACGAGATATCTCACCACAAATCCAACAGTTAAACGAGACAACAGAGTCGGTTCAAAAGTCTGCGGATGGTGTTCTTTCCAGTCTGAATCAGAGTGTGAAGGAAACAAGTGGTACAGTTGAGAAAAATACCTCTTATGCAGAACAGTTTGGAAAGGTGCTTGCCAATGCGAAAAGTGGAGGTGCTGATAACAAGCAAGTGTTTAATTTCTTATCCGATCCAATTACTACAAAAGTTACAGAAGGTAAGACACAGGCAGCTAGTCACATTTCCATCATCCCCTATTATATGACCTTGTTGTTATCGGTTATTTCTTTTGTGATAGCTATGACGATCGGACGCTTTGTTAAAGATAGACAGGAAAGGGAAGAAACTGATCTTTTGACAACGAAAAAGTGGGACTTGAAACTTCAAAGTTTCTTACCGACAATCATAACAGTTGCTGTTGGTTCGATTTTGTTTTCAGGAGTTACAATAGGAGTAGCAACAGCAGCTAATGGATTCTTATGGTTCATTTATAGCTTTATGTTAATGGCAAGCTTGATTTTGATGCTATCTTACGGCTTGAAGAAAGCTCCGTATCCGACTTATATTGTATCCGCATCCCTCTTAGGTTTTTATCTCCTACTAACTCCTATTTTGGGAGTAGCAACTCAATCAGGAAGTTTCCTTAATTTCTTATATCGAATGTCTCCGTTACAAAATATTGAAAATGGCTTTAGTTATCTCTTGGTCGGTGGTAGCTTAAGCATTGTAACAATTCTTCTACTCTTATTATTTGTAGGAATCGGAGTTAGTCTTAATCTCTTTACAAGAAAGAAATAATCAAGGTAAGGATCCGTAAGGATCCTTTTTGTTTTCTTGTGAGATGGTGTGATTTGTAGTATAATAAAGCTATCTTTACCAAGTGGGGGAGGAGATTTATGAAGAAGGTTCAAGTCATTTTTAGTCTATTATTGTTGTGTCTTTTTCTTAACTCAGGTGATGTCCGAGCAGATGATGGAAGTTTTGAAATTAATAATCAAACCATCTATGATCAAGGGAACAGTCCTCAGACTACTAAGTCTAAGAATATTCCTGAATTATTTTTAGAAGATAGTGTGAAGAAAGAAAAACAGCTACAAAAAGCACAGCAAGAGAATATTCATCAAGCGCAGTCCTCTCTTTTTACCGGGACTAAAGATACGAATAGTTTTCAGAGTCAGGATAAGGTGACGCGTGGCTTGTTTCAAGCAGATTATAGAGCAGATGAAACAATTTTGACTGGAGAGAGCACCTCTAACACTTCGCTACCTACTTGGCTATCTATTTTGGGATTTGGGATAGGTCTACTTGGAGTGACCTATCTAGGTGTTTGGCTAGGTAGGAAGTACTCAAAAGTGCTTCGTTTTAAGAAGGAGAGTGTGTGATGAAGATAATTACGGTTGGTATAAAATGGAGAGACCAAATATATGATTTGAAACTTCCAACACAGGTTTCATTCAAGAGAGTAAAAGAGCTGATATGTGAGTCATTTTTAATGATGAACCAAGAGCTACCAAGTCACTTTGATCTTCAAGTGACTAACAAATCAATTGTCTTTTATGATGATGACCAGATAGCGGACTTTCCTTTAGGAAACGGAGATCAATTAGAAATTGTAGGGAGAAAGAAATGAAAGTACAAGAGACAAGTATCCAATCCAAGTGGTCGAAAGAGGCTGGTGAATTAGAGATTAAGTTATCCGCTAATCAATTTCAACTGAATCGGATGAAGCAGTATCGATTCTTTTTAGAAAGCACGGCACATTTAGCTCAAGGAGCAGTGAAAGAAGAGGCAGAAGAGGTCGTCCGTCTTTCTTACCAAATTCCAGCAGGTTATCAGTCGATTCGAGAAGCTGTTGAAAATAAAGAAATCTTAGAGCGCCTTCATCTTTTTCAAAAGTTACAATTCTTAAAAGAAGCTGTCGATCAGCCTATGAAACCCTTTATTCACCCAGATAATCTGTTTGTAAGCGGGGAAAGTGTCCTTTTAGGACATAGAGGGATGACAGATAGTGTTGTTCCTTTTTCACTCATGAAAGAGGACTTGTTAAAGCAATATAAGGCTTTAGCTGTGTTCATTTTACAACCTAAGCTCAACTTTGAAGAGTTAATTGATAGTCTTATGACGGTAAAAAATGCTTTTGCGGAAACTCTTTTTAAAGCGGAGACTTTTGATGAAGTAGACCATCTCATTAGTGAGCAGGTTCGTATCCAAGAAGAGAAGCGTCAAAAGGAAAAACTGTTTGTCTCGAAAAGGAACTATCAATTGTTTAAATGGGGTTCTTTAGGACTCGCAATTGTAACAGTTGCGATGGGGATTGCAACAGGTATTTATGCTTTTTATGTGGTGCCTAAGCAGGATAAAATCATTCAGGCTGAGACGAGTTACATTGCTAAGGATTATACGGCAGTGGTAGAAGGTCTTAAGTCAGAAGCTCCAAATAGTCTTCCGAAGGGAGTCCAGTACACACTTGCGGCTAGCTCGTTAGAGTTAGACAATCTGACTCAAGAACAAAAGGAAGCTGTATCTAGAAACTTGTCACAGAAATCTAGTGAGAATACTCTTTCTTATTGGATCTATATCGGCCGTGGGGAACTTGAAAAAGCACTTGATATTGCTCAAAATATTGGGGACATTCAGTATATCCTTCATGCTTATACGAAGCTCTATGATCAGGTCAATACAGACAGTACGATGAGCGGAGCGAAAAAGCGAGAACTCCTTGAAAAGTATCAAAAAGAAATTGATAAGTTACAGGAACAATTAAACGGAAGTTCAAAGGCAAATATTACATCAAAGGAGACTAAAAATGGCAACTAAGGGCAAACAAGCGACTTGGAGTCAAAAGCTGTCAGATGAAGAGGTTCTTTGGCATGTGTTTTCGTTTAAAGAATGCTTTGAGTACAAAGAGTTGACCGAAAGGGCCTCCTCAATCAATATTGGAGAAAGTCATATCTCAATTACTGAAAGTGGTCTTGAAAAGGACGGAATCCCTTGGGCTGGTCAGGAGGAGGAAAGTCTGGTAGCCATTCCACATGAACAGATTCAGATCCATTCCTTTACCTATCCTAAGCTGGACTTACTCTTTTCTAAGGAGAAGAAAGCAGATGTTTGCCTTGAAAGTCAAGCTCTCCTTTACCTGAAGGTTAAGGAGAATACCTATCATCTCTCTGGATCATCTAATGGAGCTAAGGTTTATCTAAATGGACAAATTCTAGAGGAAGTTGATGCCTCTATTCAGGTAGGGGATGTTTTGGTGGTGGACTGCTTTCTTTTCTCATTTCGAGAACATCAGATCCATTTCCTGCCCTTGAGCGGACAGTACACTATCCAATCTGATCATTTGTTTGAAGAACCTTATCAAGCTGAGTTCCCACATGAGTTTCCTAATTATCGTAGAAGTCCACGCATTTATCTAAAAGAGCCTGAGGACAAGGTGGAAATCAATTCACCAGCGCCAGAAGAAAAACTTAGACGTGGTGAGCTATGGCGTGCGATCGTACCGCCTGTTGGAATGGTGGTGATTAGCGGAGCCTCTAGTGTCTTTATGCAGGGAAATGCCTTGCTTATGATGGGAATGGCCAGTGCCAGTCTCTTGACAGCTGGATTTTCAGTATCGAGCTATTTTACCAACAAAAAGGAAGTCAAAGAGAAGAATCAGAAAAGAAACGATGATTATCAAGAGTATCTCTTAGAGACAGGAAGCCAATTGAGTCGTCTAAAGGCGGAACAAAAGAAAGCCTTGACATATAATTTTCCATCGGTTGATGAATTAGTGGATTTAGTAGAAAGTTACAACCCACGGATTTATGAGAAGATGGTGACAAATGATGACTTTCTAAAGGTTCATTTAGGAACTGGAGCGATTGATTCTAGTTATTCCTTACGTTTTCAACCAACCAATCGCAAGGAAGACTGGAGCCGCTTTGTCGAGAAAAAACTGGTACAACCGCATATAAAATTAGAGGATGCGCCTATTGTTCTCTCTCTACGTGATCAGGCTTTGGGATTAGCGGGAGCAGCTCCTGTCTTACGAGTAGCAGTTCAAACACTATTGTTTCAGATTGCGGCGCTCCATTCCTACCATGATGTAGAGTTTGTGACCTTGGTCTCCCAAGAGGAATACGAGAATCACTGGCGAGAATGGCGCTGGTTGCCTCATGCGCAAATGCGGAGTCTCAATCTACGGGGACTTATTCACGATGACCAGACCAGGGACATGGTCTTGACCTCTTTTTACCAGATGTTAGTCAAGCGTCGTCAGGTTGTTCGGGAACAAAAGCAGGAGCAAATCTTCTCGCCGCACTATGTCTTGACGATTTTGGATGAGTCATGGCTGTCAGGACATGGGCTCAATGAATTTCTGGCAGAGGATATGACCCAGTATGGGGTGACGGTTATCTGGGGTAAGGAAAGTCTCAATATGTTGCCTGAGACGGTGACGGCAGTGGTTGATTACCAAAATGGAGAGACAGCCAAGCTCGTCAATAATCATCATATCTATGTCAACCAAGACTTTAAGCCTAATCGTCTGCCTCAAAATGGAAAACTTGAAGAAGCGATTTACCGTTTGGCCAATCTCAATCATATCGAAGTGGAGAAAAACTCGATTCCAGATACGATTTCCTTTATGGAACTCTACGGTGTTAAGCAGGTCGAGGAATTGGATGTGGAGAAACGCTGGCAGGCGGCGGATGCATCTAAGTCTCTCGCTGTACCTCTAGGTGTTCGAGGGAAGGATGATATTGTGCTGCTCAACCTTCATGAGCGTGCCCATGGTCCACACGGACTAGTTGCAGGGACTACCGGCTCTGGTAAGTCTGAGATTGTGCAGAGCTATATTCTGTCTCTAGCTGTTAACTTTGCGCCAGAAGATGTTGGATTTCTTCCGATTGACTTCAAAGGGGGAGGAATGGCCAATCTCTTTGCCAAGCTGCCTCACTTGATGGGTGCTATTACTAACTTGGATGGAGCTGGGACGGCTCGTGCGCTGAAGAGTATTCGTGCGGAACTTCAAAAGCGTCAGCGTCTCTTTGGGAAATTCGGTGTCAACCATATCAATGGCTATACCAAGCTCTATAAAAAAGGGAAGGCACTTAGCGATCCAGAGGAGAAAAAGACCTATCCGACAGAGCCTTTACCTCATCTTTTCCTGATCTCAGATGAGTTTGCGGAGTTGAAGCAAAATGAACCAGAGTTTATGGCAGAACTCGTCTCCACGGCACGTATCGGACGTTCCCTAGGGGTTCACCTGATCCTTGCGACTCAAAAGCCATCTGGAGTGGTAGATGAGCAGATCTGGTCTAATTCTCGCTTTAAGCTGGCGCTCAAGGTTGCCGATCCTTCAGACTCAAATGAGATTATCAAAACCCCAGATGCGGCTAGTATCACTCAGCCTGGTCGTGCTTATCTTCAGGTCGGAAACAATGAAATCTATGAACTCTTCCAGTCAGCATGGAGTGGAGCGGATTATCAGCCTTATAGTGATGAAGGTAATCAAGTAGATGAACGGATTTGGTTAGTGAATCAACTAGGGCAGAGCGAACTCTTGATTGACGGAAATGACGGGGATTACTCGGTTGAAGAGACACAAGAGCAGGAGACAGAGCTTGAAGCTGTGATTGATTATATCAATAAGGAAACGGAGCGTCTGCAAGTCATCCTCCCTGAAAAGCCATGGTTACCACCTCTTGGAGAGGAGCTAGTAGGAGCGGCAATTGACCGCCAAGCAGAGTGGACAACCCCACGTCAACTCTCCATTCCACTAGGCATGCTGGATCTGCCAAGTGCTCAAAAGCAAGAGGTCTACCACTTTGATATTGAGGAGTTAGGCAATACCGTCTTATATGGGTCCCCAGGCTTTGGAAAATCAACAGCTCTTCAAACTATCCTCATGAATCTGGCTCGTAGAAATACGCCTGAGCAAGTTCAGTTTAACCTTTTTGATTTTGGGACGAATGGTCTCTTACCAATTAGAGAGTTGCCACATGTGGCGGATCTGGTTAGACTAGATGAGGAAGAAAAGCTCCTCAAGTATCTGAAACGTCTGGATAGTCTTATGAAAGAGCGGAAAGCCCTCTTTACAGAGGTTGGCGTGTCTAGTCTGTCACAGTATGAGCAAAAGACAGGTCAAGCACTCCCTGTTCTTCTCAACATCTTTGATGGCTATGACTCAGTACGGGAAAGCCCATTAGAGGAGATCATCGAGTCAGCTGTCAACCAGCTCCTACGTGAAGGAGCTAGTCTGGGTATTTATACTCTGATAACCGTACTCAGCGCTAGTAGCTTGCGTTTACGGATGAGCTCGACGATTCCCAATGCTTTGAGCTTTTACTTAGTAGAAGAAGGAGCGCTTCGGACGGTTATGGGACGTGATGCCCTGCCAGGCCAGGAAATTGTCGGCCGTGCTCAGGTGACACAGGAAGAAGTTCTAGAGTTACAAGTCTATCTGCCGATAGAAGGAAAAGACGATATCGACCGTCTTTCTCACTTAACAGCAGAAATCCAATCGATGAATCAGGACTGGCAAGGCTTACGTCCAGAAGCAGTACCTATGTTGCCAAGTAAGATTTCTACGAGTTTCTTTGAAGATCACGAGGAAGTTCAGGATATGTGGCAAAGAGGCGAGTTGCCAATTGGTTTTGACAAAGAAAGTACACACCCGGTTGGCTTTGTGCCAAAACGAGACGGCTACTTTGAGCTTCTCTATGATACCATGCAACAGCTAGAATATGGCGAAGCAGCGCTTCTGACAGGCTTAGAAAAAGTGCCTAGTCACATTAAAAAGTTCTTGGTGGATCCAACAGGAAACTACCATCAGTCGGAAGGGCTGTTCGACGAAGTATTTGTGGGCGAGGAGATCCCTGGTTTCTTTATGGATATGCAGTCTGAAGTGGATGCGCGCACGCCAGCTGATTTGGATTATCCTATCTATATCTTGATTCCAGAAGCACAAGCCCTCAGCAAGCTTATGAATCTTAAGATGACAGAAGATGCCTTTAAGGCTCTCCTGCACAAAGGAGGGACAGTTGGGCTCCACTTCATCTTTATGGGTGAGCTTCGTCAGATCGTTAACGGCTATATGGAAGTGGATAAGATTCTGAAGGTCAATGTGCCTGCAGGCTGTATCGGTATTCGTTTCCAAGACCAGAATGTTGTATCTATCAAGAGTAGCTTCACAGAATCGGTTGTCGGAGTGGATGAGTACAACTACTTCACCAGCCGAGAAGGCTATCGTATTAAGCTTATCAGTGAATAAAAGCGAGTCATTTGACTTGCTTTTATTTTTAGGGTTCTTTCCCAATCCTTATGGTAAAACATTGGAATTTTTGATATAATTAGAAAAAAAGTGGAGAAGTTTATGTATGGGACGATACGATAGTGCTATTGCGAATTGTCATGCACAAATCCGTTGGATTCGTTTGGATATACGTACTTATGAGAATAAGATAAGACGGTTGGAATCTGCGAATGATTGTATCCAGAGTCAGATGGATGTTGTTAGTAAAAACAAGACTTCTGCGAGTGATTTGAATAAGCACTCTACAACTGATTTTCAAGGGACTTGTCGGGAAGATTTTAATAAAACGTTAGCAGGAATTTCCGATGCGATTACAACTTGGTTGACAGATACAGAAATGAATCGTAAGAGTATTCGCTTTAAAATATCAGAATATAATGGGAATATTGAAGATTGCCAGACCAAAATTAATAGTCTGAATAGCCAGATTGAATACTATCATCGCTTGAATAGGGAGGAGGACTAGTATGTCAGGTCAAGCAGAAATATATGTCCAAACAGAAGAATGGGCTGGACAGGTCGGACATTATCATTCGGGTGTTGCCTCTGTTCGTCCACTATCTACTCTTCCTTTTTCCTATACAGATTTGTCTCCTTTTAAGAACTTTAATCAAGCCATTCAGAATTTAAATACATCTGTCATAAAATATCGAACTTATGTGAATTCTCAATCCTCTAATATGCTTAGGGTTTCTGAGAATAAGTTGTTGGATGATCGTTCAGGAGCAGATGGATTTCAAGATGGGATTCGATTAAAATGAAGACAGCAGAACAAATTTGGAAAGAGTATTGTGACGGTAATACGGCATTTCCCACTACAGATTTTTTACATCAGATAGCTTTTATTTTAAAAAATCGTCCAGAGGTATTGGGCGCAATCGTAAAAGCTTTTTTGGATAAAAAACCAAACTATATTTATCATCCGCGGATTGGCGCTGATATTGAAGTGACTTTTTTACCGAAAGAAGTGTATATTTGTCGGAACGAGACAGAGATTACGTTATCTAAAAGTGAGTTTGTCCATTTTTTAGATGGGGTTGATAAGGTTTATAGCGATATTCTTCCCTTGGGCACATTGGTTGAGATTGATAAGGAGCAGTTATCTCAAGAGCTAGTAGTGTCACTTTTAGGCGATGAGCCACTTTATGTCATGATTATGGGGCGAAAAGTCGTTTTCGACGGAGCTTATGTGGATTATTTAGCACAGTTCTGGCCTCTTGGTCTTCAAGCAGAGCTTCCACCGATGGCTATTCATAAGACCATGATCAAACGAATCATCGCTCAGGGTTATGCGGAATCAGAAAAAGAAAGCTCCTATGTGGGTCAATTACGGGAAATATTAATGAAAACAGCTATTCCTTCCCACTTTTATCTACGATTACAGGAGGAGTTAGACGATGAAAATCAAGCGTAGTGAGTTGGAAAGTTTAAAGGATTTTCTCTATAAGCAGACCCAAGCTTTCGAGTCTGATTTGGCTGAGGCACAGTCGACTGCGCAGAGTCTTGCCTCGAGTCAAGCGCTGCGTGGTGATGTCAAGACTGCGATTAACCATGAGTTGAACTATTATAACCTCCCTCTCCTTCAGGGTTATGTGGATTATTCTAATCTGCTTTATACTGAGTTTGACAATCTGATTTCTGACTTTGAATCAACAGTCGGTGAGAAAAGCGCAACAGCTGTAATCAACAGTGAGGCCTTAACTAGCTTGAAGCAGAGTGTGGATGGTCTCCATTCCTCCATTGTCCGGGATATGGATGCGACGAATAAATATTATACGGAAATTTCTGACTTGATCTCACTGAAAGCACCCAGCAAGGATAAGTTGAGTCGGGCTATTGAGGCGTCGAAACAGTCGCTTTCAGAGACGGAGAAGCGCCTGACTGCCTTCAATGGCAAGCAGGCCACAAGTGAGTTAGATGCGATTTTAAACAATCAAAATAAGGGCTTAACGAAGGTGAGTGGGACGGTTACCATGGCCAGCCCTTATCGTAATCCTGAAGCGCTAGCTATCTATCGTAATCCTCATTTCAAGAAGGCGGCAAACCGTTATCACCAGAAAGTGGATAGCCTAGCAAGGGCTTACTTCCAGAAGAATCATCCAGGCGTTGCATTTGACAAGGACAAGGCAGGGATTGAGGAATTGCAGGCTCTTGCGAGGGAGGTGACTAAGAAGGCGGAGTATGGAGATTCATCTTCAGTTAAGACGTTAGGAGACTATGGTAATGACTTAGCGGAAACTTCAGTCTATACAAGTCTTGAAGAAGGTATCAAGCACCTTATTGAGAAAATGAAAGTATCAGTACCGGATGCAGCTAATTATTGGAGCGTAGGAATGACTGGTAATTCATATTATCAAAATATGAATTTCTCCTTTAATGCTCAACAATTTGCGAAAGACTCCACGACGAATGCTCTAAAAGGTCTTTTTAAGAATATTACTGTGTCAGAAGTTGGTATTCCGATTCCAGGTACGAATGTTTCCATGGGGATATCAGGTATTAGCTCGGTCTTTATGGGATTAGACCTTGTCAAAAATCTTCAAGAAGAAAATGCCGGACGTGCCTTTACACATACTGCAGTAACGACGGCAGTGACAGCAGTAGGAGTGGATGTTGCAACAACAGCTCTTTTAGCAACGGCTACAGGTTCAGGTACTGCAGCAGCTGTTGCAACATTTTTAGCCTCTAATCCAGTTGGTTGGACTATCGTGGCAGGTGTTGCAGTAGGGTATGCAGTAGGATATGCTTATAATCATAACTTTTTGGGGATTAAAACTATAGCAAATGAGATGGGCGACAATCTGGATAAGAGTATTAAGGAAATTGGAAGCAACATTGATTCAGGTATCAAGGAAGTTGGAAATGCTATCGATTCAGGTATTAAATCAATTCAGAAAGTGTTTGGGTGGTAAATGTGGAATTAAAATTTAAGTATTCGAATATAGCAGTTTTTAGAATCGTAGAGTTTAAAAATAAAAGTTATGTCTTAGATCCTACTACTATAAAAGGGAAATCCTATTTCTTCGGTTTACTTCCTAAAGAGGTTACTGCTGAAATGGTTGAGTTATCTCCATCTAATGATAGTTTTAGAATAAAATCGAAGACACCAATAGGTGCACCTACTGCTTTAGCTATCATGGTTCAGCCATTGGTAGGTATCTCGTATAAACTCATAGAAAAATCATTCATTGATTGGGGTATAAGTCAACAGCTTTTTTTGAAATTAGGTGTGTTTGCATTCTCCTTATTCTTGTCTTATCTTATGGCTGTCTTCTATGAAAAAAGTGCGGTTAGAAAGTTTGAATCAAGAATTCCCCAAAACAGCAAACGCTTTCGACTTGTTTTTGAACCCAAAGGGAAACGAATGATTGATTGGTATGTAATTTTAGCAATTAATATTGTCTGTTTAATGTTTTTTATGGGAACTAATGATGGCTCAGAAGGAGTCTTGTTGATTATTAATGGCATAATTTCTTGGTTTTACTTTGTAATGATGAGAATGCCACAAGTTCCCTCATACTATAAGACACTAACATTAACTGAAATTGAAGAGCTATAAATACAGAACGCTGAGAAGTCGAAAATAGTATCGATTCAGGTATTAAATCAATTCAGAAAGTGTTTGGGTGGTAATTTTGAAAATTAATTTTAGAGGATTAGATGTTGCTTATTTTGATGTGTTAGAGATGGGAGATAAAAAGTACGTTCTTGATTCCAACTCCACAACACCAAAGAGTTATTATTGGGGACTTTCCCCTGAAACTCTTGAAGTTGATTTGATAGAACTTGATAGTCAGAATAAAAATTTTGACAAAAAGATTAAAATGGGTCCTTCAGGAATGCGTATGGTATCTATTGGTTTTGGTCTTCTTTCGTATGAAGTAGTAACATCAATTTTTAGATATTATGATATTAGTCATAAACTATATTTAAAAGTATCTTTATTTCTCATATCTATTTTGGTAGCCTATATTGTCTATCAAGGTATTTTAATCAAATCAAGGAAGGAGATTTCAAGTCGTTTATCGCAGGAAAAGAAGAGGTTTAAAATAGTCTTTCAGAATAATAAGAAAAAAAGACAATTCCATGCCTATCTATTTCTCATTTTACATACAATTGCTTTCTCTATTTATATGGGACAAGATAATGGAACAGAAGCTGCAATTCTAGTGTTGAATGGTTTGTTGGCCTATCTATTTATTTGGATTGAATCTGGCGTTATTCCATTGACTTATGCTTATCAAAAGAAATACCTAGAATTTAAAGAACTGAAAAAGCTATAATGTAACTTATAACGAAATTCAGAAAGTGTTTGGGTGGTAGGAGTAAAAAATGGAGATAAATTTTAGAAATTCTAACATAGGTTGCTATCAAATAGTTGAAATAGATGGGCATTCTCAGAAATATATTATGGATACTAGCACTCTGACACCTAAGAGATACTGTTGGGGGTTATTCCAATTGATGTATTTTATAATAATCAACAACTTTTTTTCGACCGAATTTGAGGAATTAAACTAGCTTACGAAGGAGTGTATATGTCAAAAATTTTACCTATAGGAAGTATTGTGTATCTCAATAAAGGAAATCAGAAATTGATGATTTTGAATCGGGGAGTTACTATTCATCAAAATAAGCAAGATGTTTTATTTGATTACTCAGCAGCTATCTACCCGATGGGTTTAAATCCTGATCAATTATTTTATTTCAATCATGAAGATGTAGATCGAATTGTATTTAAAGGATACTCTGACGAGGAAGAAGATCGATTTGTGGAGCTTTATCTACAATGGCTAGAAGAAAACAAGGAAAAGGTAGTGAAAGGAAGAACAAAATAGTATCATTTTTATACTTTTTTTACCAGAGTAGCTTCACAGAATCGGTTGTCGGAGTGGATGAGTACAACTACTTCACCAGCCGAGAAGGCTATCGTATTAAGCTTATCAGTGAATAAAAGCGAGTCATTTGACTTGCTTTTATTTTTAGGGTTCTTTCCCAATCCTTATGGTAAAACATTGGAATTTTTGATATAATTAGAAAAAAAGTGGAGAAGTTTATGTATGGGACGATACGATAGTGCTATTGCGAATTGTCATGCACAAATCCGTTGGATTCGTTTGGATATACGTACTTATGAGAATAAGATAAGACGGTTGGAATCTGCGAATGATTGTATCCAGAGTCAGATGGATGTTGTTAGTAAAAACAAGACTTCTGCGAGTGATTTGAATAAGCACTCTACAACTGATTTTCAAGGGACTTGTCGGGAAGATTTTAATAAAACGTTAGCAGGAATTTCCGATGCGATTACAACTTGGTTGACAGATACAGAAATGAATCGTAGAGGCCTTAACTAGCTTGAAGCAGAGTGTGGATGGTCTCCATTCCTCCATTGTCCGGGATATGGATGCGACGAATAAATATTATACGGAAATTTCTGACTTGATCTCACTGAAAGCACCCAGCAAGGATAAGTTGAGTCGGGCTATTGAGGCGTCGAAACAGTCGCTTTCAGAGACGGAGAAGCGCCTGACTGCCTTCAATGGCAAGCAGGCCACAAGTGAGTTAGATGCGATTTTAAACAATCAAAATAAGGGCTTAACGAAGGTGAGTGGGACGGTTACCATGGCCAGCCCTTATCGTAATCCTGAAGCGCTAGCTATCTATCGTAATCCTCATTTCAAGAAGGCGGCAAACCGTTATCACCAGAAAGTGGATAGCCTAGCAAGGGCTTACTTCCAGAAGAATCATCCAGGCGTTGCATTTGACAAGGACAAGGCAGGGATTGAGGAATTGCAGGCTCTTGCGAGGGAGGTGACTAAGAAGGCGGAGTATGGAGGGGAAGGAAAAAATCAAACTTACACGTTAGAGGAAGCCGTGAAAGATTTCGCTGAAGGCTTGACGCCAAGCGAATTTTCTAAAGAAACTATAGGAGCTTTTTTGGATCATGTTAAAGGGAAAGTTATTGAGGAATCTAAAAATATAGGTCGTTCACTGGCGGCGACTTTGCAACCGCGTGATGCTGCAGGAAGATTTATAAAAGATAGTTCAAAAATGAGAAATTGGCTAACTAGCACGCTGAAAAAAAAATACCGAATTCTACCAGTAAAGTTCTTGGAAATGTTGCTAAATGGGGTGGAAGAGGACTTGTTGGTCTAGGAATGTGGTCAGAAGGAAGTGAGCATTATAAAGAATACCATAATGTTGGTAGAGCAGTTAGTTATGGCTTAACGGCTGGAACAGCTGGCTGGGTAGCCGGTCTTGCTGTGGATTCAGCTTTGGCTGGAGCAGCTACAGGTTTACTTCCAATTGTAGTTGGTGTAGGAGCAGCTGTTGTAGTTGGTTCTGCTGTTTCTGTAGGTGTAAAAGCTCTGTATAAAAATGTGAAACCATTTAGAGCTGTAGTTGATGGTGCAGGAGATCTTTTAAACGGAATAGGAAAAGGAATATCTAATATCGGAAAATCATTTAGCAATCCACTTAAAGCAATTAAAGGAGTTTTTGGATAATGGAAAAAAAAGATAAATATGTAGCCCGTGTAGTAGGTAGACTAGACAATCGTTATTATTTAATAGAAGTCCATAACCGTCTTTATGTAATAGATTATTTTAATCCAAATGACATCCGAAATTATTTGTGGGGATTTTTTCCAAAACATTTTTCAAGTTATAATATTTATGATGTTACAGATAGATCAGATAGATATAAAATTAAGCCTAATCCAAAATGGTTATCTGTTTTTAAAAGTATCAATGCTAGTAGTTTTATCAGTTTAGTGGTAGCATTGTGGTTATTGTTCTTTCCACCTACTTTTGCTCATAATGATAAAATCCCTCAGTTTTGGCTTCCGATTTTAGTTGTATTTGTTGTAGGTCTGCTACTGATTATTACTTTTTTAAATTTAGGCTTGGATAAAAGCATTGACCTTGAACAATTAGACCATAAAATAATAAGCCCTACTACAGTAATTAAATCTGAGAAAACATATTTACCTGAAAAATTAGCAAAATTTATTTTCTTTGTTTTAGGATTATCTGCTTGCTTTATAGTCGGAATACTCACATCAAATTATTTTACATTATTCTTCTTCACTTTTGTTGGGGGATATGCTTTGATATTGTACCCTTATTTTATAGAAATAATACTAAACAAATATAAGTTTCAAATTAAAAATACACAGGAGGCATAAAATGTTATTACCATTAGGAAGTATTGTTTACCTAGCAGATGGTAACCAGAAAGTTGTGATTATTGGTCGTGGAATGATTGTTAATCAGGAGGGAACAGATGTTGTTTTTGACTATACAGGCTCTGTTTTTCCAGACGGTCTCAATCCAGAAGAGATTTATTATTTTAACGAAGAAGATATTGACGAAGTCATATTTGAAGGTTACCGTAATGATGAGGAAGAACGCTATGCAAAGCTTTATCTACAGTGGTTGGAGGAAAACAAGGAGAAAGTGGTAAAAGGAAGAACGAAATAGTATCATTTTTATACTATTATTTTTACCAGAGTAGCTTTACAGAGTCCGTTGTCGGAGTGGATGAGTACAACTACTTCACCAGCCGAGAAGGCTATCGTATTAAGCTTATCAGCGAATAAAAGCGAGTCATTTGACTTGCTTTTATTTTTCATTCCTTATGGTAAAACATCAAAATTTTTGATATAATTCTATTAACTGTAAGATTTAGTCAAAAGAGGTATAAAGATGAGTGATTTTGAAGAAAAGCGGCTTGCTAGTAATGCTTATAATCGAGCGCAAGCGAGTCGCTATGAAAGTTTGGCGAATCAGTACCAGAAAGCATACGATAAGAAAAAAGCAGAGATTGAGAAGTTAGAATCTGCTAGAAAAGAACTTTCTAAGCAAATTCAATCCTATAGTGAGTTCCGCAATGCAGTTTCTCAATACTCTACAACTATTTCTACAGATACCTTTAAAGGGACAAGACGCGATACATTTGATAAGACTTTATCGAAAATTGCGACGACGATGAATACGCATCAAAATGAGCATGAAATGAATTTGGCGAAGTTGGATGCAGAGATCGCAAAGCGAAAATTGGAGCTAGGCGATTTAGGTGGTGCTATTGGAAGTGCTTGGAATGCGGTTGAAAGCTTCTTGGCAGCTATTTTTTAGGGAGTAGGATAGATGGATAAAATAGGAATCAGTTCAGTTTCTTGGCAACGTGTTGTTACCTCAGCACGGACTAAGGTCGCATCTGTATCAGACATTCAAGTGACAAAGATTGGAAAAACTACCTTGAATCGGATGAAATCTTTTGAGACCCTTCAAGAACAAGCGAAAAAAATTCTGAGTGATTATAAGGATTTTGAAATGGAGCGTACTTCTCAAATGATTACGGTTGGTGAGAAGATTGTGGCTGATGATAAAGCTATGGCCGGTCAGTTTGATAAGAATACAGCCAATGTGAGGTTTAAGTAATGGTTCAATACGATAAGAATAAGATTTTTACAAGTATTATTACTAGCCGTACGAGAGAGACATTCGAAGTAGATGATACTTTGATTCAACTTGGTCAACAATTAGGAATGCGTCCGCAGATTTTGAAGGGACTCTATAAGGCTCTGAGAAAACTGGAGGATATCTATGAGTATGTGCCAAGTTTCGGTGCAACTTTTACTTGTCATTTTGATTATGAGAACCAGGAAGCTCAGATCCATTATAATCAACTAGATCAACTATTTTCCATCACGGATTTACAGGATTTTATGGGGATTGTGGACAGTGTCTACAGTCCTATTTATCCTTTAGGTTCTGTTGTTGAGCTAGATTTGGAGCTTTTACCAGAGGAACTCCAGAAAAGCTTAGCGGAGGGGCCAGGACCACTCGTTACGATTTCAGGCCGTAAGATGCCTCTTCAAGAAGGATTTGATGACTATGTGGTAGACTACTTGGCTCGCATCTGGCCCTTGGGTGAGATGCCTGGAATGGATGCTTTTTTCGTTAGTAACATGATGATCGAGCGGCTTCGTTTTGAAGGTTACAGTGACGACTGGGAAAGTCAGTTTACAGAGGATGTTTTACGTGCGACTCAGCTCTCCCAGCAACAAGTCTCGACTGCCTTTATGCGCAGTGAGGATTTTGTTCGGTATTATGAGCCGTATTTAAACACGGAGGAAGGCTAATGGGATTTTATGTCGATATTGCGGAACTTCAGAAAGCCCAAG
>CAJPPL010000013.1:0-55065 GCA_905372585.1 Streptococcus oralis | reverse complement strand
TCTGGCCATTTTTCTCAAAGCGACGGGTACGAAGTTCTCCATCCACAGAGATAAGACTACCTTTAGTTGCGTAGCTTGCCAAGGATTCTGCTAGTCTACCCCATAGGACCATATTAACAAAATCAGCTTCGCGTTCTCCGTTTTGGTCTTTGTAACGACGGTTCACAGCGATAGTTGCTCGCGCCACTGACTTGTCATTGTTGGTTTTGTGCAATTCTGGTGTAGACGTCAAGCGCCCGATCAAAATAACTTTATTATACATATTTTCTTCCTCCTACTTATCTATTCGTAAGGAATCAAAAAAAGTTACAAAAATTTGTAACTTTTCGAAGAAATTTTTTATTTTTTATGAACCATGAAACCTGTCGCCTGTTGATTGGCCATAATGGTCATATCTGTAATCTGCACACGACGGGGCTGATTGGTCACATAGACCACTGTATCTGCAATATCCTGAGCTTGCAAGGCTTCGATCCCCTGATAAACCGTCGCAGCCCGCTCTTTGTCACCATGAAAACGAACTGTAGAGAAATCTGTTTCGACAATCCCCGGTTGAATGGTTGTCACCTTGATGTCCGTTGCGATCGTATCAATTCGTAGTCCATCTGAAAAGGTTTTAACTGCTGCCTTGGTGGCTGAATAAACTGCTGCACCAGCGTAAGCGTAGATTCCTGCAGTGGAGCCCATATTGATGATATGACCTTGATTTGCTGCAACCATGGAAGGCAAGAAGGAACGAGTGACTGCCATCAAACCTTTGACATTGGTATCCAACATGGTCAGCATATCCAACTCTTCATAGTCCTGATAGGGAGCCAAGCCAAGAGCTAGTCCCGCATTATTGACCAAGATATCAATCTGCCTTATCGTTTCCAAAATATCGGTGCAAACAGTCTTGACCATGGTCATATCCGTCACATCCAGAGGAAAAGTCCAAACTGTTTGATTTGGAAACGTTTCTGCAAACTCTGACTTGAGGGTCTCTAGTCTGTCTGTCCGTCGCCCTGTTAGAACGACATTCGCCCCCTGCTCCAGATAAGCACGCGCAATCGCTTCACCGATTCCTGAGGTCGCTCCTGTAATCACTACATTTTTCGCCATCTTATCCCCCTCTATCTGATCTATCAAATACCGACAATTTCCTAGGCAGTCCAGTGTTTGACTGGGTCAAATGGAGTTCCGACAACTTGGTCTTCTGATAATTCAATAACACCACGTTTTTGCGGAGCGTTTGGCAGATGCAATTCACGAGGGCTGCACATCATTCCAAAACTCTTTTCGCCACGAAGTTCGCCTGGGAAAATGAGATTGCCTTTTGGCATCATCGCTCCAGGAAGAGCTACAATGGTTTTCAACCCAACACGCGCATTAGGAGCCCCTGCAACGATTTGCACTGTCTTGTCACTTGCGACTGCAACTTGGCAGATGTTGAGGTGGTCACTATCTGGATGAGCTACCATCTCGATAATCTCACCGACAACAAACTTAGGTTCTTTGTCATTGACAATCTCTTCTGCAAAGCCTTCCGCTCGCAATTCTTGGTTCAAACGTTCTACTTGTTCATCTGTCAAAAAGACTTGACCACGCTCTGCAATTTCAAACAAACTTGAAATTTCGAAAATATTCCAAGCTACTGTTTCTCCATTTTCTTTGAGGAAAACACGGGCTACTTTGCCTTTGCGCTCCACATCTAGTTTGGCATCTCCGCTGTTTTTCACGATGATCATAAGGACATCGCCAACATGCTCTTTATTATATGTAAAAATCATTCTTTCCTTTTCTCCTATTTCAGTTCTGCTAAAAAGTCGTTAATTTCTTCCTTGCTTTTACGGTCGCGATTGACAAATCGGCCGATTTCCTTGTCCTTTTCTAGCACAACAAGACTAGGAATGCCGTACACATCCCAGAGTTTGGCTAGATCCATGTACTGGTCACGGTCCACTCGAATAAAGGTGAACTCTGGATTGGTCTCCTCAATCTCTGGCAAGGATGGATAGATATAACGACAATCGCCACACCAGTCCGCCACAAAAAGGAAGACCTTCTTGCCATCTTGCTCGACAAAACCTGCTAGTTCTTCTATACTATCGGGAGTAATCATAAGACTTCCTCCTCATAGACTAGGTCTTCATTTTCATAGACAAAGGTATAGTGACGGCCATCCTCGAAAATGACTCCTCCGACAAGTCGCTCTAGGCTACTTTCGTAGACTTGAACATAGAGAGTCGCAATCTCACCCATATCTGAGAAAAGTTCGCGCACGATAGCGGTCAACTCTTCCTGAGTCTTCATGAGCTTGTGATTATCTGCTGCTTTTTTAGCCCCCAAAGCAAGGGCACTTAGACCAGCCACAGTCAAGCCAGTCATCCATAATTTCTTAGCTTTCATACCATTCATTGTAACACAAAAAGGGCTCTAGGACAAATAGGGAAGCCGTATAGGAGCAAGGAAAATCTCTTCCCTCAGTGAGTCTAATTCTTATTGCCAAGCGCCTGAGTTCCTGAATGAATTAAAAAACCTCTGAGATTATTCTCAGAGATTAGAAGATAGCTAGTTACTATTTTCAACTGCTGCAGTCACAAAGGCAGTGTAGAGTTCTTCTGGGCGGTTTGGACGACTTGAAAGTTCAGGATGATACTGACAAGCCACAAAGAATTTATTTTCAGGAATTTCCACAATTTCGACCAAACGATTGTCTGGAGAAACTCCTGAGAAGACAAAACCTGCTGCCTCAAACTGTTCACGAAAGGCGTTGTTAAACTCATAACGGTGACGGTGACGGCGTTGCACCACTTCTTGATTATGATAAGCAGCCGCTGCTTTAGAGCCACGTTTCAACTTAGATGGATAAAGTCCCAAACGAAGGGTTCCACCCATATCCTCAACATCAACCTGGTCACGCATAATATCAATGATAGGGTATTTTGTATCTGGTGCAAGTTCTGCAGAATTGGCACCTTCAAGACCCAAAACGTGACGAGCAAACTCGATACAAGTCAACTGCATTCCTAAGCAGACACCCAACATTGGAACATCATTTTCACGCGCATAACGGATGGCTTGGATTTTCCCTTCCGTACCACGTTGGCCAAAACCTCCTGGTACGATGATTCCGTCCGCATCCGACAAGAGCTCTGCCACATTCTCTGCTGTCACATCATTGGCGTTGATCCAATTAATCTTCACTTCTGCGTCGTTGGCATACCCAGAGTGTTTCAAAGCTTCAACCACTGAGATGTAGGCATCTTGCAACTCCACATACTTACCGACAAGGGAAATTTTAACTTGTTTTTTCAGGTTCATGACCTTGTCCACCATAGCTGACCATTCTGTCATATCCGCTGCTGGTGCATCTAGTTTCAAATGGTCACAAACAATTTGGTCCATGCCTTGTGCCTGCAAGTTCAATGGAATTTGGTAAAGGTGTTCGACATCCAAAGACTCGATAACAGCTTCTGGAGCCACGTCACAAAACTGAGCTAGTTTATTTTTAATTCCCTGACCAGCTGGTTTCTCGGTACGAATGACCAACATATTTGGCTGGATTCCCAAACCACGCAATTCTTTTACAGAGTGTTGAGTCGGCTTAGTCTTCATTTCACCAGCAGCCTTGAGGTAAGGAAGCAAGGTTGTGTGGATATACATAACATTATCTGCACCCACATCTGCCTTCATCTGACGAAGGGCCTCTAGAAATGGCAAGGACTCGATATCTCCAACGGTTCCACCAACCTCTGTGATAATGACATCAGAGTCAGTCGTGACAGCGGCACGCTTGATTTTTTCTTTCAAAGCATCTGTGATATGAGGAATGACTTGGACAGTTGCGCCAAGGTACTCGCCACGGCGTTCTTTACGAAGAACTTCACTGTAAATTTTACCAGTTGTCACGTTGGAATATTTGTTGAGATTGATATCGATGAAACGTTCATAGTGACCCAAGTCCAAATCTGTCTCTGCTCCATCATCTGTCACAAAGACTTCTCCGTGCTGGTAAGGACTCATGGTTCCCGGATCGATATTGATATAAGGGTCAAACTTCTGAATTGTCACTTTTAGACCACGATTTTTCAAGAGACGGCCTAGACTTGCTGCGACAATCCCTTTCCCAATAGACGACACCACACCACCAGTTACAAAAATATATTTCGTAGACATAGATTCCTCTTTCTAAAATGCTCAAGGCCTTGTTAACTACGAGGGGATATAGAAAACAAGACCCTTATGAATAACGATTTTTCAAGAAAACTTCCTGAAAAACAAAAATAGCTCCCTAGTAACTAGGGAGCCCCGACCTCTAAAAGAGGTGCCCGAACAATATGATACCTTAAAGCAGAACATTTGTCAACCCGAATCGGTAAAACCTGAAAAAAGGAGATTGTTTTCAGAAAGCCAACTAAAGATCTACAACCCAACGGAAGACTCACTTAACTACTCTACCCAAGCGACAAAAAAGGAGATCAGGCGATCTCCTCTGTGAAGTCTTTTACTCTTCTTCACTCGTTTCAGCGTCATCGTCAGAAAACTCGTCGTCTTCTTCGTTGAGATCCACGTCTTCACCCAAGTCATCAGGGGCGATTTCGTTTATTTCCGCATCGTAAGCTTCCACTTCATTTTTCTCATCATCTGGATTTTCATCATCGTATGAAAGAGCTGGATCTGCTTCGTATGCGTCTTCGTCTTCTGGATCATCCGCATTGTAGTCAATGGCATCTGAATCTCCATCCATGAAGGCATTGACACGCTGCTTCTTAGCTTTTGGTGCTACTTCATCATCATCACTTTCTTCAAGAGCGATGATTTCTTCGTCAATTTCGTCTACACCATACCATGAACGAAGACCCCATTTGTTGTCTCCAAGTGAGATGAAGCTACCGTCAAAGTTCAACTCTGTGTAGAACAAAGGCAAGGCTTCACGAATATCGCTGTTTGATGTTCCAAGGTAGTTTTGAATTTCATTTACAAGATCGCTAAAATGCATCTCATGGTCGCGACCACGAAGTTCCAAGATAGCACGCGCTACCTCAATCATAGATAGTTCACTTTTTTCTTGCCCAGCAAATACTTCTAATTCCAAAGCGTTTCTCCTCATTTTTACTACTATCGCCAGAGCAAACAGACTCTGACCTCATTTTATCATGTACTCTTTATTGTACGATAATTTTGCGGAATAGTCAAAGGTTTAATGAGAGAAAGTGACAGGACTTTTTTATTTCTTTGCTACCCAGCCGATAGCATCGCTAGGTGGGTTTTCGGTATCAAGCCAGATGAATTCAATACCAATTTCACCATTTTTAAATTTGGTCAATCGAATGCCGTTGATTTCCAGCTCATTGAGTCGTTGACCTGTCAAGACTTCTCGTTCTTTCAACTGGAAAACACCACGCAAGATCCAATTTCCAAGGATTTCTTGCTTATCAGTTGACTGAATCGCCTTACCAGCTTCTTGGTTGATATAGGCGTTAATAACATCACCAGAAGATAAGAAACGTAATTTAAAAGTTCTTTCCTCTTTTGGTAGAGCTAGTTTTTTAGTGCCGGGTTCAAAAGTCCCAAATCTAGGACCAAAGAAATCAGGTCTTTCATCATGGAAATTTTTGGAGTCAGGCAGAGGAATGTAAACCTCGCTAACTGGACGATAAACCAGCTGTTCAATTTCTTTAATGAGTTTTTCATTGCCAGTATTGTGAGCAAAGTTAATCAAGTCCTCACGAATAGCCTTCATCTGAGCTTTTTCTTCCTTGCTGGTCCATTTCTTCAAGAGTATTTCTTCCAGAGAGAAGCTCACAAAAGCTAGTTCCTCTGGAGCCAGACTATCCTTAAATTTATCTTGAATCTTTAAAATTCGAGGCAGGCGATCTTTCTTAGCTAATTTTGAACCGCCGTTAAAGGCATTGAAACCAGAGTTTTCTTCCACATTTCCATGTTTATCTGTAATCACCCAAGACACTGTTTCTAAGATATCGGATTGTTCCTTTTCAGCTGTCAGCAAATGAAGATTTTCAAAGAGAGAAAAAGGGTCTTCGATATAATGGACGTCCCAAGTATCTACAACAATGTCTTTATTGTTAAAGGTCATATGAAGCTGGCTGTCAGCTGCGGTGTACTTGTAGTGGTGTTTCCCATCTGTAAAACGAAAATTGGTTGGATTATTTTTGGTAGTTGAGCCCTCAATGACCAGATTATCAATATCGACTGGTAAATAAGTCGTCTCCCCAACAAAAATTTTAGGATTTTCCCCCTTCGGTGTTGGCATCAGAACGTGATAAACAGCTTCAACATTGACCGAATCCGAGTTGAAACCCTTGATTTGTGCCTTAGAGGACTCGATTCTCTGGTTTCTCAAAGTCGAAATCTTTCGTGCCAACTCTTCATAACGTTGATAGTTTTCCTTGTCTGCTGCTTCTTTATCAGTAGCAATATCTGCATGAAACTTGATATCACCCAACAAGTCTGTCCAAGATTGAGAATCTTTCTTGAACTGAGCGATTTTTTGGTCTCCAGAATTAATCCCAAAAGACTTGATACCCACTAGGTATTTATGATTTTCATCCACAACGACAGAAGCATCATAAGAAGTATTGGCAATATCTTCCCCTACGGCATTAAAAGCCTTCTGGAAAACAGTCTCCTGAAACTTGGAGTTAACAATCGGAGCCACATAATTCTCTGTTTGTCCCTCATCTTCAGATTCTGCCTTTTGAGAGAAAGCTTGGCTCAAACTAGCGAAGTTGGTAATTAAGGTTTTGTATTTGTCTTTTTGTTCAGACTTTAGATGTTCCCACATAAGCACCCTCTTTTCTATTTTCAGTATATCAAAAGAAGATTAGTTTTTCACTAATCCTCTTATATATTCGTTAATTAATACTGTAAAATTCGAGTTTGCCTTGTTTTTTTACGAGTCTCAAATACTCTTCGTCTGATAAAACGGCTAAACCATCGTCATAAGCCTTGATTTTTTCAAGAGCCTGGTCATAGCTATCCACAAAATCCTTGACATAGGATTGGCCTTCAAACTGGCCGTTCATTTTGGTGTAGATAATGGCGAATTTTCCAGAGCGATCAAGTTGAGATTGCCCTTGGCCCTCATTTAAAGCCTTGGCAACATTCTCTGCGATGCGTTTAATCACAGGAACAACTACGCTATTTCCAGCTTGTTTATAGAGCTGACCGTTAGAAACACCTTCTGGGATTTTAAAGGATTTAGGATAGCCTTGAACATTAAAGGTTTCTTTAGGAGTCAACTTACGAATCTCGCCGCTGTCTGTCAAGATCAATGGAACGTTGTGTCCACCTGTTCCCATATTTGCTGTCAGGGTAGGGACAACACCGTTTTTATTTTCACGGACATACTGACGGCGCCATTGGTAAACTGTATCTTGACTGGTGACTTCAAATTTCAACTGGTCATAGAAATTCTGCTTGCCTTCACGGTAGTAGTAGACCTCGTCTAGCTGATCACCAAAGTTAATCACATCCTGAAGACTCGTAGTCAGCTTGATTTCCTCTGGGAACTCAAACAAGTCATAAGCTTCCTTGGTATCAAAACCAACAATATAGATCCGCTCACGGTTTTGTGGGATATTCCCATAGTCTTTCCCGTTAAGAACCTTCCACTTGATAAAGTAGTTGTTCTCAGTCAAGGCTTCACGAATAACCTTGAAGGTATTGCCATGGTCATGACCGACCATGTTCTTGACGTTTTCGATGAAAATAGCGCGAGGTTTGCATCCCTCGATCATGCGAAGCAATTCGAAGAAAAGATCCCCACGATCATCATCAAAGCCCTTGCGATAGCCCGCAATACTAAAGGCCTGACAAGGGAAACCTCCCATAATCACATCCACTCGCTCGGCTGGAATATCCTCTGGCTGAACATCGTGGATATCACGACCATCCAAATAAGTATCTGGATGGTTTAACTGATAAGTCTGACGCGCATACTTATCAAATTCATTGGCATACACCACTCTGAACTCGTTGGTCTGTTCAAATCCCAACTCAATTCCCCCAACACCTGAGAAGAAAGCTGCAATGTTGTACTTCTCAGGTCGGTTCGAACTTACAGAATTAGTCATGTCTTACCTGCTTTCTAGAAATGTTAGTTATATTAGTAGTATTTTGATAATTTGCAAATAATTGTATTTTATCTTTTTATTGGATATAAAAATATCTATTTGTACCCATATTTTTACTTGCTCCTATGGATTTATCAACAATTTCCTATTATACAATTATGTACTTTCATCATCAATGTTTATTATTGATTATTCTTTTTGGTCTTGATCTCACCAATGCTTTCACTCGTTCTGATAGATGTATCAATAACTTTCTCTCTTCGTTAATTTCCTCTTCTACAATTTGTATACTTTTATCATCAATATTTGATATCACATATCCTTTTACATCATTAAATTCTTCTTTAGAATGAGCTAATGAGTTCCGTTTATCTATCATTCGCATCCAATCATTCAATAATGATTTGTTGAGGGTTTTATCACGTTCACTAAGATGATTATTTTTAAAATCTCTGTAGAGAGATCTATAATTTCTAGAATCTGCCAAGTCAACCTTTAATATTTTTTTTAATTCATACTCTATCTCAGCATTTTCACTCATATACTCTCCTCTAAGAGCATTTAGTTCATCCCATTTTGATAGACTAATTTCAATGGCTTTCTGAAATTCACGTTTAATTACTTCATCACTAGGAGAGGATAAGTTGATAATCATAGTATTATTTAATAATCCTAGATTATCTTCCTTATTAATTTTTGTTATTACTGTCTCCTTTATCTCATCATAATTTTTTGAATAAAGAATAAAAAATTGCTTATAGTTTTCTCGACTTCTTACATCACTTAAAAAGTCAATACCATTATCAATACCATTCGCATATTCTTCTCCTAAATTAAAATCGGATATAAAAAAATCGATTCTTTTAGAACTATCATCCAAAACTTTTCTGGCATCTCCAATGCTTTCACATAAATGACAATTATCTGTTAATAATTGATAACCTTTATCTTCTATAGCTTTTTCTACTATTTTTAAATAGTCGTGAAAAGCATCTTCCATCTCATCTTCTAACCAAATAATACTAATATCTCTACGCATTTTCTAATTATCACCTAATTCAATTATAAAGCTTGTTTCTTCCGTATTTGAAACCACTTTAATTCCCCATTTAAATTTTTTACAAGTTTGTCTAATTATGTACATCCCAACTCCTGTTCCATTTTCTTTAGTAGTAAACCCTAATCTAAAAATATCGTCCTTATTTACTATTTCAGAAGATAATGGCTTATTAGAAGTTATAACTAATCTATTTTCTTCATCTATGAATTTAAATATAATTTTGTCTGCTAGTTGATCCATAGCATTTATAATAAAATTATCTAGTATCATACCTAAATCAAAAATATGTACTCTGGAAGTATGAGGATTATTTGAAAAATCAATTATAATCTCTAAATTTTTATAAGACAGACTGTTTAAGTAACTCTTTATATAACTTTTGACATTAATGTATTTCCTTCCTTTTACTTCAGAAGTATTTAATTTGAGAATTTGGTTTTTTATTGTAAATAATTTTCCAGAAGATTTTTTTAGACTAACAACATACTCGCTCACTCGTTCAAAATCATCTGTCGATTTAAAATCTGCAACAATTTTTTTATTTACTGAATCTATGTTTTTATACACTCCAGTTAATTCATGAGCAAGCAAATTTTGTTGCGCAGAATTATTACTTCCAATTAGAACATCCTTTCTTTTACTTTCCTCCTCTGCTATGTGTCTAGCTATTTCTGCTTCTTTTTGTTTTGTCTCTGCCAATTTTCTAGCTAACTCAGCCTCCTGACGTTGCTGTTCTGCAATTCTTTTATTTTCTTCTGCTTGCTTCCTTTTTTCCTCTGCAAGTTGCTCTTTTCTTTCTAATTTCTCTTTTTCTTCTTGTCGAATTTTTTCCACTTCTTTGCGAACTACACCACCAATATTAACACGTTCACTTATCAACTTATTAACAATTGGTTTTAGCAGTTCAATCAATAAAGTTATCCTTTCATCATTTCCTGATAATCCTTCACGATTTGAAGTTGAAATATCCTCCAAATAATCATTGTCTAAAATATCAAATGAGATTTCCCCTTCTATATAATTACTAAATGCTTGAGTATTATTTAACTGTGGCATAAAATCTGATACTGCCAATTTATCTCTAACATAAAGTCTTAGCTGATTAGCCTTATAAACAGAATTCCTTATAAATCTATTATTGGGATCATTTTTTGTATTTTCAGATGCTTCCACCATATTAATTGTACTGTGGATTCCTATCCAACCAGTTAATTCATAATTAAATTCCTTTGCATCTCCTTGTAAAGTTATAAATTTTCTTTTTCCTTTTAAATTTATTTTAGTAATATCTGATGGATTTAATTTTTTTACCTTACGTAATTTGTTGGATACTTGCTCTAAATCTGCATTTATTTTCACTGAGTCATTTAACAATTTGTTTTCAACGATACCTTCAGAAGTTTGAAAAAAAGCATACAAATTTTTAAATCCAATTACTTTAGAAACTTTTGAAAATTCTATTTTCTGTTTTGCTTTAGTCTTGTACGCCACTTCGATAACTGCACCAATATTGTTTAACAAGTAATAATTAGCCAAATTCATCTTTAAAGAATCTAGCTTTCCCTCTGCAAATCCAGCTAGATTAACTCCAACCGATTTTATCAAAGTCCCCGACTCAAACGAATCCCAAACACTTCTATTTTCAATAGATACATCATCAATGTCAACACGAATTAATTCAGGAATATCGCTATCAGATGCATTTGTAGAGTCTAACATCCAAGCTGTTTCAGTTCCTCCCTTCTTAGAAACTATATAATATTTTTTTGACAAAAATAACGTCGCTAATTTTCCTATACCTTTTCTTCCCTTTGTCTTCTCAGAGAATTCCTCGTTTGATATACGTCTGTTTCTACCAATCAAGGCGTATTTAGTGGATAAATCTTCATAGCTCATTCCGCTACCATTATCTAAAATTTCTAAGATTGAATTCTCTTTATCGATAGATTCTATATAGAGCTTAACATTTGTTGCACCAGCATCTAAACCATTAGCTATTAATTCAGATATTGCACTCCAATTATTAGTATACATTTGCTTTCCTAACAAGTTTAAAGCAAAATAAGAGAAGTTAAATGGGATACTATTAGTTTCTATCATAATTAAACGCCTTTATAATTTATTTTCCTCGAAAAAATTTTTAATTCTATTAGCCAGATGAATACTCAAAATAGGAGGTACAGCATTCCCAATTTGACTATTGATAGCTTGCAATCCACCTACAAATTTATAATTATCTGGAAAAGATTGAATTCTTGCCCCTTCTCTAGCTGTCAAAGCTCTGTTTTGTTCAGGATGAATGCAACGAAGAGAGGATGGTGTTGACAAATTATTTGTTATGGTAGTAGCAGGTCTATCCCACCACAATCTACCGTAGGTATTGTTATAGCCAGAAGTTAGGTATAAATCTTTATCTAAAATACCATCTTTTACCATCCTATTAATATCGTTTTTCCCCTGCCCCTCTCCAAGAGCTCTCATTATTTTTTGTAATCTCTCACCATGATTTCGACTAACATGATTAAGTAGCTCGGTTTGATTTCCTCTTAATAAAGCTTGGTACTCTGTTCTTGGTTCACATATATAATTATTTTTTTGTTCATTATTTCCTAATATAGGTAAATCACTAATTGCATCTCTTAATGTAATTTCATTATTTAGGGTAGTTTCTTCTGGGAATGTCCACTCGAACTTAATTTTTAAATCCTTTCTAATTCCTATCAAAAAGACACGTTCTCTATTTTGAGGAACACCAAAATCTTTTGCATTAATTAATTTAGTATAGACGTCATAACCACTGACATCACCAAAGCTTGATAAATCATTAAAACTTTCTTTTACATTTCTAATGATTGGGCCGTTCTGTTCATTTTTCATAGTTAAAAGTCCATAAACATTTTCAAAAACAAACATCTTAGGTTGGATAAAAGAAAGTATCCTTCGATATTCTCTATACATTTTAGCTCTTTTATCATATTGTCTCTTACCAACCGTACTAAATGACTGACAAGGTGGTCCACCAATAACTAAATCAACTCTTTTTGAACTGATTCCTTTGGATTTTAAAAAATGTTCATCTATATTAGCAATATCTTCCTCAATCATAGTAACTTTAGGATAATTTTGTCTGAAAGCTTCTGCTGCATCATGATTGAATTCATTTGCAAATCTAATATTAAAGTCATTTCTGGAAACAAATTTATTATTTTTAATTGTATTCTGAAAGCCAAAAGTCAATCCTCCAGCACCAGAAAATAAGTCTACAACTTCTATCATTTCTTACCTTTTTTTAAAAAATATTCTCATTTTTCATTATACCAAAAACCTCAGCAAATTGCCGAGGTTTCTTTATTTATTTCACCAACTTCTTCATCTCATCAATTCGTGCGACGGTCGCGTCGTATTTAGCTTGGTAGTCGGCTTGTTTGTCGCGTTCTTTTTGGACGACTTCTGGTTTGGCATTGGCTACGAAGCGTTCGTTAGAGAGCTTCTTGCCGACCATATCCAGTTCTTTTTGCCATTTAGCCAGTTCCTTGTCGAGACGAGCCAGTTCTTCTTCGACATTGAGAAGGTCTGCGAGTGGCAGGTAGATTTCTGCTCCAGTGATGACGCTTGACATAGCGAGTTCAGGTGCAGGGATAGTTGATGCGATTTCCAAGTGTTCTGGATTTGTGAAGCGTTTGATGTAGTTGACATTGCTGTTAAAGAAGGTTTCCAAGTCGCTATCGCTTGTCTTAACAAGAATCGTGATTGGCTTGCTTGGTGCTACGTTTACTTCCGCACGCGCATTACGAACAGCACGGATCAAGTCTTTAAGACTTTCTACACCTGTGTGAGCCACAAGGTCTTCAAAGGCTGGGTTAACAGTTGGGTACTCTGCTGTAACGATAGAGCCTTCTGAGATTTGTCCAAAGATTTCCTCTGTTACGAATGGCATGATTGGGTGAAGGAGACGAAGGATCTTATCCAAGGTGTAAAGGAGAACAGAACGTGTGATGACTTTCTCTTCTTCGTTATCGCTATAAAGGACTTCCTTAGTCAACTCAACGTACCAGTCCGCAAACTCATCCCAGATGAAGTTGTAAAGGATGTAGCCAGCCACACCAAACTCAAACTTATCAAAGTTCTCAGTGACTTTGCCGATCGTTTCATTGAGGTTGTGGAGAATCCAGCGGTCAGTAACATTTCCGGCTTCCTTGTTAACAACTTTTTCGACATTGGCAGTTGCTTGCTCAAGAGTCAATCCTTCATTGTTCATGAGGATGTAGCGAGAGATGTTCCAGATCTTGTTAATGAAGTTCCATGAAGCATCCATTTTCTCGTAAGAGAAGCGCACGTCTTGCCCTGGTGCAGAACCATTTGATAGGAACCAACGAAGGGCATCGGCACCGTATTTCTCGATAACATCCATTGGGTCAATCCCGTTACCGAGAGATTTAGACATCTTGCGTCCTTGCTCATCACGGATAAGACCGTGGATAAGGACGTTTTGGAATGGCTGACGGCCAGTGAATTCCAAGGATTGGAAGATCATACGAGACACCCAGAAGAAGATGATGTCGTAACCTGTTACCAAGGTTGAAGTTGGGAAGTAACGTTTGAAGTCTTCTGAGTCGACATCAGGCCAACCCATGGTTGAGAATGGCCAAAGGGCAGAACTGAACCAAGTGTCCAAAACATCTTCGTCTTGAGTCCATCCGTCCCCTTCTGGAGCTTCTTCGCCGACGTACATTTCACCCTCAGCATTGTACCAAGCAGGGATTTGGTGACCCCACCAGAGCTGACGGGAGATTACCCAGTCATGGACATTTTCCATCCATTGAAGGAAGGTATCATTGAAACGAGGTGGGTAGAATTCTACCTTATCCTCTGTGTCTTGGTTGGCAATTGCATTCTTGGCCAATTGGTCCATCTTGACGAACCATTGCGTAGACAAGCGTGGCTCAACTACAACACCTGTACGCTCTGAGTGACCAACACTGTGGACACGTTTTTCGATTTTAACGAGGGCACCGATTTCTTCCAACTTAGCAACGACTGCCTTACGAGCTTCAAAACGGTCCATGCCGGCAAATTCGAAGGCCAAGTCATTCATGGTTCCGTCCTCGTTCATGACGTTAACTTGTGGCAAGTTATGGCGTTGACCAACCAAGAAGTCATTTGGATCGTGGGCAGGTGTGATTTTTACGACACCAGTACCAAACTCAGGATCAGCGTGTTCGTCTCCAACAATCGGAATCAATTTATTAGCAATTGGAAGGATAACATTTTTACCAATCAAGTCCTTGTAGCGTGGGTCTTCTGGATTGACCGCAACCGCAACGTCCCCAAACATGGTCTCAGGACGAGTAGTCGCCACTTCAAGGGCGCGTGAGCCGTCTTCCAGCATGTAGTTCATGTGATAGAAGGCACCTTCCACGTCCTTGTGAATGACCTCGATATCAGAAAGAGCTGTGCGAGCTGCTGGGTCCCAGTTGATGATAAACTCACCACGGTAGATCCAGCCTTTCTTATAAAGCTCGACAAAAACCTTGCGGACGGCTTTTGACAAGCCTTCATCAAGAGTGAAACGCTCACGAGAGTAGTCTACAGAGAGGCCCATCTTGCCCCATTGTTCCTTGATAGTCGTCGCATACTCGTCTTTCCATTCCCAGACCTTCTCGAGGAATTTCTCACGACCAAGGTCATAGCGGGAAATGCCCTCACCACGCAAGCGCTCCTCAACTTTAGCTTGAGTCGCAATCCCCGCGTGGTCCATCCCTGGAAGCCAAAGCGTATCAAAACCTTGCATGCGTTTCTGACGGATGATGATATCTTGCAAAGTCGTATCCCAAGCGTGACCAAGGTGGAGTTTCCCAGTTACGTTTGGTGGTGGAATAACGATAGAATAAGGCTTAGCCTTTTTATCGCCAGAAGGCTTGAAAACATCTTCGTCAAGCCATTTTTGGTAACGACCAGCCTCAACCTCGGCTGGATTGTATTTAGGTGAAAGTTCTTTAGACATGTGTTTGTCCTTTCTCTATTGTATTCATTTTATCTTGAATCTGCTTAGCAACTTCTTCTGCAGACAGATTCGTATTATTTATTTTAAGATAGTGGTGCAACTCATTCGGTTGGTTTTGAGAATTTAATTGAAGGGTTTCAGTGGTCTCTAAAATTTCTCTTTCAGATACCTCAATATGTCGTTTTAAGGGTTTGTGCTTTAATCGATTCTCCGTTCGATTTCGATGTAAGCACTCTTCAAGACTTGTTTCCAACTCCACAAAAAGAATCTCTTGATGATAGTCATCCAACAAATTCTGAATTTGCTTCAAATACAGCAGCTGGTACTGATTTGAAAAATCAATTACGTCTGTTAAAATCACCGATCGATGATTCCGAGCGCTTGTTTCAAGAAAAGAAAAGGTAATCCCTCGAACAAACTCCCACATTTCCTCTGTAAAGTCCTGATAGATTTCTAGTGCAAAATCGATGGCTTGATGGTTATAAAAGAGGGTAGCATCTGTCAGTCGAGATAACTCTTGACCAATCGTCATTTTGCCAGAAGCCGGAGCCCCAATGATGAAAATGTGCATCAAACCACCTCCCACTCACTCCTCAGCAAGCCATATATCAGACTGTCACAACGGTTGCCTTGGGCATCTTTGCGGTCTCTTATGCGAGCTTCAAGGGTAAATCCAAGTTTCTCTGCGACTCGTTGACTTTGGACATTGTAGCCAAAACAAGTCAGCTCAATCTTGTGAAGACCAAGTTCTTTAAAAGCTAAATCAATCAAGGTACTCGCAGCTTCGGGCACATAGCCTCGACCCCAATAGTCTGGATGTAAGATATAGCCAATCTCCAAGACATCATCCTCGTGACGACGAGGGAAATCAACAGAGCCGATGACCTTATCAGTCTCTTTAACGACAATTCCATAGCCCGCTGGGAGATTATTCTTTTCATTGCGCTCGGGCAGAATATGCTCCAGATAATAAATCTCATCTTCCAAGGTCTTGACGGGCGGAAAACCTGCTGGATAGGAAACTTCTGGCCTACTGGCATAGTCAAAGATATCCACAACATCAGGCACGGAACGGACTCGCAAGACCAGACGCTCGGTCTCTATTCGTTCTGGCAACTCTGCTCTTGTCATCCTTCTACCTCGCTTTCTACAAAAAATCGCCCCTGCCATCTACATGACAGGGACGAATGTGCTTATCCGCGGTACCACCCAATTTCGGGCAGATGCCCGCAACTCTCGTCTTTAAAACAAAAAGACAATATTATTTCATTTTTCATCCATCAGCAACCAGTTTTGACACATTTGTGGACTTCTCAGCACCGCCACTTTCTGTAAAATGTGAGATTCAAAACACCTCTGATGGCTTTATTGTAGCAAGTTTTTGACGGAAATGCAAGGGACAAGAAAAATTACTTGAAGCTAATTCCGAGCTCTTTTAATTTCTTTATGGTAGCTGGGCCGATTCCCTTCAAGGCAAGGAGTTCTTTTTCAGTCCAGTTTTTGAAGTCAGAAGCTGACTTGATGCCTTCATCATAGAAAGTCTTCGCGCGATCTACTGAAAGGCCACCCAAAGTAGCTGCGAAATCTTCTACTGAATTGGCTACTTTTTGAGCCTGTTCCTTGGTCGCTTCTACTGCTTGTTCCACTTTTTTAGAGACGACTTTTCCTGCTTGGCTGGCAGATTTTTCTGCGTGTTTCACAACTTTCTTGGTCTCTTCGACAACTTTGGTCACCGTACCTGAAAATGCACCTGAGCGACGAAGGCTATTTCGCAATTGTTTTTTACGTTGGAGTTTCTTTGACATGATAAAATCCTTTCAATAAAAAATCCCTGCTCTGACAAGGATTTAATAAAGATATTTTATCAATATTTCGACGAAAAATCAAGAAAGGAAATAAGATTCCCCTTAAAAATCTAGCCGTTTTTTCCTTTCAAACTAGTTTGACAATGATTCGACTTCTTGATAAAATATGCAGTAATGTGCAAGACTGATTCACGTAAAAAGCTGACAAGGAGAACAATATGAATAACGAAAGTTACTTTGACGGTGGTCTTTTGAGCTACGTTGGACATGCTATCCTAGCCATGCTTATCATGGGATTTACTGTTGGAATCGCTACACCATGGGCAGTTTGTATGATGCAAAACTGGAAGGTTAAGCACACTGTCATCGATGGACGTCGCCTTTATTTTGACGGAACAGGTTCTCAATTATTCGGGAACTGGATCAAGTGGTTCTTGCTCACCATCATCACCTTGGGCATCTATTCATTCTGGTTACATATCAAAATGGAACAATGGATCACAAAACACACACATCACGTATAAACAAAAAAAGTGCGTTCATACGCACTTTTTGATTTGTAACGATTAGTAGTTTCGCTCACCAAACAAGCCTTCTGGCAAATCATGGAATCCCTTGCCTGCCTTGAAATTTTCGAACTTACCAAGCAAGAACTGGTAGGCATCCAAGCGACTTTCGTAGCGAATCATGGCATCTTTGGCACGTTCGTCTTGGTCTTCTTCGTAGACCTTTTGACTTTCCTTGTGCGCCATGTCGTTGATCATGATCTGGGTATTGACCCAAGCTTCAAATTCCTTCATAAATTCCTGTTCGTAACTCATTGATTCTCCTTATTCTAATCCACGGAAGAAGTCCGTATCAATCTCTCGGTAGGGCTGGATATCCTGAACATACTCCAACACGCCTTGGAATTCCCCGTTTTCATCGTGTACCGCAGCATAGGTAATGTGGACAAACTTGCCTCGCGAATCTGACTTGAACCACATTTCATACTTGTCCTTGACCCCTTCACGAAGACCTTGCATAACGGCCTTCACCTTTTCTAGATATTTGGGCGGATGGCAGAGTTCTACATTGCGCCCGACTTGGGACGGCGTCCGTTTGAAAATCATCTCATCAGCTGGCGTATTGTCATTGTAATACTGAAAAATATCGTCTTTATTGACAAAAGTGATCTCCATAGGGAGGTGATTGAGGATGAGATTGGCCTGCTCGACGGAGAGATAACCATTGCCAAAAGCCTGTTGACTATGACGGTCCAGCACTGCTTCCTTTTCCTTAGGGGTAAAGGTAATGGTGAACTGGCCTTCTGGTGTATCGATAACTTGCTGAACTTGACCTTCAGCCGTGTCCAGCTGCACGGGCTCCTCTGCACTCTTTTCCTCAACGAAACTCTGTCGTTCTGGCACCCATTTTTCAGACGGACGGATGATGGCATAGCCGTAGGCATCGCTCTCCTCCGCAATCTGAATCCAGTCATCCTGGGTGAACGACTCAAGAAGAATCATGAGAAGGATGGACTCTTCCTTGAAAATCATACTTTCAAACTCTGTCGCAAAAGCTTCAAAGGCCTCCTTTACAGTGGAAATCGCCACTTCTGGTAGTGCCTTAGCCGTCGCTAGAGCTGTCTGAAAGAGTTCTCTAATCTGGTCATCCACCCCCCACATGACTTTAGGAGGTGAATCGTGACCATAGCGCTCCATGATGGGAAAAAAGAGCTCTTCCTTGCGCTGATAATGGATGTTAAATTGCCCCAACAGCCCCATTTGACGGACCAAGCCCTTGCGCATCTCTGCCAGCATTTCCTCATCTTCCATAGACTCATAGGTATCCAACAGTCTCCGAATACGAATCAAGGCAGCACGGAGGGCCAGATTTTCATCCTTGAAGACGCGAACTGGGTGGCCAGGGTGTTCAGTATCCTCTACTTCGACGCCCTTAACAGCATTTTTAAAAAGATTAGCATGGACATCGCAGAGTTCCATGACATCTTCAAAGGTGACACCTGAGTCTGAGTTCATCAGCTCGTGCTCCATGAGGGAAATCTCAATGGCTGAAACACCCGTAAAAGTCGCATCAAAACGCTCCTGAACTGACTCGGGAGAGGCGCCGTTGTGCAATTCTAACAAAATATCCCGTAGGATATGAATCCGTTCATCTGCCATTAGTCTAATCCAATCACTTCGTAACCATTCGCTTCCAGTGTGCGGACAATCTTGTCCATAGGAGTTCCTTCAAGTTTAGAACCCTGCTTAAGCGATACTTTGCGACCGACTGTGTTGCGCATCAAGGGATTAGCAAGTGGTTTAAAACCAAGCTCCACTAGGATTTCCAAGACTTCCGGGTGCTTGTCTACCACTTCTGCAACGGGTATTGACATATCGATGATATTGTCCATGACGACCTCCATTGTATGTTCTAATACTCAATGAAAATCAAAGAGCAAACTAGGAAGCTAGCCGCAGGCTGTACTTAAGTACGGCAAGGTGAAGCTGACGTGGTTTGAAGAGATTTTCGAAGAGTATAAAATGATTTTACTGCTTATATTATACCATATGGGAAGAGATTAAAAAACTAGCAGCGTAGTTCCTGCTAGTTTCTTTCATTTCAAGTTATTCCTTATCATCTGGTTTTGCGAGCCACTGGGCTACATCCATCAGCTTGTCAGCAAGCAGTACTTTCCCGAAACCTACTAGAGCATTGTCATCTTTTTTCATGTTCTTCAGGACTTTGACGCTTTGCATCACGAAAAAGTAATTCCCGTAAGTCTTGGCTAGAATCTTAATGAACCCCATATTACTCACCTTCTATGATTTCGACCTCTTTTCGGATTGTATCAACGTCTCTTTGATATTGTACTTCATTGTAGTTGACTAGCTTGGACAATTCCTGTTGCAATCTTTCTCCCATCGGTTTCATGGTCGCAAAGGTTAGACCACCAGAAATGACTCCGCCTAGGATAGGAATCACTTTCCCCATTCCTTTGGCTAAGCCTCCTTTTGTCAGATTAACACCAAAAATTTTCAAAATTTTCTCTAAAATAGGATACCAGAGCGTCTTTGTCAAAGCTTTCTTGTTCACTACTTTTATGACTTGCTTGGCTACTGTCACACCACCTGATCGAAGCAGAGCACCTGCACCATTTACTCCCAGCATCACACCGAGATACAGTAGGAGTGTATTTTTAGCTTCCTCGCTTAACTCATTGCGCGATGCCCAAAGATCATCAAATCCGTAAATATAGCCTAGTTCCTGAGCTAGTTTTAATGAGAAAGCGTAAAACTGGGCTACATCTGTTGGAATGGTAATTGCCATGACAAGGCCTCCAGGTAGACCTGCTAATACCGAAGTTCCACTAGCCAGTAAGACATTGTCCTTAATACAGGTCTTTGCCACTCGATCTAAGCTTTCCTGAGGTAACAAAGAAGTCGGCCCTTGTTCTAATAAGGTAGCAATGTCCTTGCGATCTAATTCCTTGGAAAACTTTTCCACCAAAAATTTCTCTCGATCAACTTTGACTACGGGAAGTTTCACCACTTGTTGTAGTACTTGCATAGCTATATCTTGTTTAGCCATATGTCTCTCCGTTTTTCATTTATATCAAGCTTTATCATATCATACTATTTGAAATTTACAAATTTTTTAAACCAATTTTTATCAGACAAATACATCATCAGACAACAATGATTATACTATGGCAACAAAAAAGAGGGTTGCCCCTCTTTCTTAGTTCTTATCCAGATTGCGTAGCATTTCGTCAATCTTGTTTCCATATTCAATGGATTCGTCTTTGACGAAGGTTAAATCTGGGATTTTGTACAATTTCAAATTGCGACCAAGTTCACGTTTGATGGTACCAGTTGCTTTCTCCAGCCCGATTTGAGCTTTTTGGTTATCCGAAGCAAGGTTACTCAAAATGGTGTAGTAAACCTTGGCAACAGACAAGTCACCCAGCATCTGAACATCTGTGATGGTCACACCTTGGACACGCGGATCACGGACTTTCTTTTGCAAAATCTCATTGACTTCGCGCTTGATTTCCATGCCCACACGATCCGTACGGAAATGATTTGCCATGATATTCCTTTCTCTACTTTGAACCAAAAGCTAGGCCAGCAGACCTAGCTATTTTTATTAGATAGAGGAACTAGAGCCATTTGAATCCAGGAAACAAGCCTTAGATAGAACTAAGGGTTCATCAAGGCGCTGTTGACGACGAGTCAAATCGGCTATCGTTTCTCTATTATCGTTTGATTTCTTCCATGACATAAGCCTCAATCACATCATCAGTCTTGATATCATTGTATCCATCAATCATCAATCCACCTTCACGACCGTTTGTAACTTCTTTAACATCGTCTTTGTAGTGTTTCAAGCTGGCGAGTTCACCGTCATAGATAACGACACCGTCACGGATAACACGGACTTTAGAGTCGCGGGTAACCTTACCGTTGATAACCATGAATCCACCGATAGTTCCGACTTTAGATACCTTGAAGGTTTCACGGATAACTGCTTCACCGATAACTTTTTCTTCGAATTCTGGATCAAGCATCCCTTTCATGGCTTCTTCCATCTCTTCGATAACCTTGTAGATAATGCTGTGGAGACGGATTTCTACATCGTCAGCTTCCGCTTGTTGACGCGCTTGTGGTGTAGGGCGTACGTTGAAACCAACGATAAAGGCATTTGAAGCTTCGGCAAGGGTCACGTCAGATTCGTTGATGGCACCGACTGCTGAGTGGACAATGGTAACTTTGACACCTTCTACGTCGATCTTTTGAAGTGATGCAGAAAGGGCTTCAACAGAACCTTGTACATCGGCCTTGATGATAACGTTAACTGATTTGAGTTCACCAGCTTTAAGCGTATCAAAGAGGTTTTCAAGGCTGACACGTTGGGTAGCTTGGCGTTGTTTCATGAGGGCACGTTTCGCACGCTCTTCACCTGCTGCACGCGCAGATTTTTCATCTTCGTAAACAGCAAAGTGGTCACCCGCCATTGGCGCTTCGTTCAAACCTGTGATAGAAACTGGTGTTGATGGTCCAGCAACTTTAACACGACGACCAAGGTCATTGGTCATAGCACGGACACGACCGAAGGTATTTCCAACAACGATTGGGTCTTGGACATTCAAGGTACCTTGTTGGACAAGAAGGGTTGCGACCGCACCTTTTCCTTTATCCAAGCGCGCTTCGATAACCGTACCGATCGCACGCACTGTTGGGTCTGCCTTGAGTTCTTGGATTTCAGCTACAAGAAGGACTGTTTCCAACAATTCTTCGATATTTTGGTTGAATTTAGCTGAGATTTCAACAAATTCAGAATCTCCACCCCAAGCTGTTGACATAACACCATGCTCTGCCAATTCACCGATAACGCGTTCCGGGTTGGCACCTGGTTTATCAATCTTGTTGATAGCTACGATGATTGGAACGTTGGCCGCTTTTGAGTGGTTGATGGCTTCGATAGTCTGAGGCATAACCCCGTCGTCGGCCGCTACGACCAAGATGGTAATATCGGTAACAGATGCACCACGCGCACGCATCGATGTAAAGGCCGCGTGTCCTGGTGTATCAAGGAAGGTAATCTTCTTGCCATTTTCCACGATTTGGTAGGCACCGATATGCTGCGTGATACCACCTGCTTCACCTGTCGCAACACGAGAGTTACGAAGGGTATCCAAGAGGGTTGTTTTACCATGGTCAACGTGTCCCATGATGGTTACAACTGGTGGACGCTCAACCAATTCATCTTCGTTAAGATAGCCATCTTCTACAAAGAAACGTTCGATGTCGGCATTATCCACTTCAACCTTTTGTTTGGCTTCGATACCGTAATCCACCATGAGGAGTTCGATGGTTTCTCCATCTAAGGATTGGTTTTGTGTGGCCATCACACCCATCATAAAGAGTTTCTTAACGATTTCAGCTGGTTCACGTTTGATACGTTTTGCGATTTCCGCAACAGTCATACCATCTGTATACTCAAATTCTGTTGGCAATTCGTGGAACTTACGCTCTGTAACAGGTTTTGGAGTCTGGTTACGGTTGTTTTGCTTGTTCCCTTTTTTATTTTTCTTGTTGTTATTCCAGTTACTATTTCTTTGATTTCTCACTTGATTCTGACTACTTCGATTCTTTTGTTGTTTTCTAGGACCATCTTCTTCGTGATCATAATCGTCACGTTCTTTGTCTGGTCGAGCTTGTTTTTTACGACGTGTATCCACCGGCGCTTCTTTCGCTACAGGAGCTACTGTTACTACTGGCTGCGTTTGTTCAGCTAGCTTAGCAGCTTCTGCAAAGATTTCCTCTGGTTCCTTGCGTTTATTAGCTTGAGCCAAGGCTTCTTTGGCAGCTTGCGATTGTTTGAAGCGCTCCTCGCTTGAGCGTGCGTACTCTGCATTTTGCTCTGCTTTTAGGGCTGCTGCACGGGCTTTAAAGTCAACACGTGGGCCAGCTTGCTTGGGCTGGAAGTCTTGTTGCTGACGGCGATCATTGCCATGATTTCCTTGACCTTGTGGTTTTTTCCCTTGGTCGTTAAATCGGCGATTGTCGCGGTTTCCTTGACCAGTTTTGCCACCATTACGGCCGTCGTTTTTCTGACGGTTGCCGTTTTGTTGTTGGTCACGGTTGTTGCCCTTGTTTTGTTTGCGTCGTTCTGCCTGCTCTTTGGCACGCGCCTCACGCTCCGCCTTGAAGTTTCGACTCTGTGGTCTTGCGGCCACTACTTTTTCTTCCTTAGGAGCTACAGGTGCAGCTGGTTTGCTTTCTTCCTTTGCAGCAGCTGGTTTAGCCGAAACAGACTTTTCTGCTTTCTTTTCTACACTTGCTTTTGGTGCTGCAGGTTTTGCTTCTGCCTTAGGAGCAGGTGCAGATTTAAAGCTAGCTGCGATTTGTTCAGCAGCAGCAGCTTCCACGCTCGATGAGTGGCTTTTCACATCCAAGCCCAACTCTTTTGCACGCGCTACAACTTCTTTACTTTCTTTTCCAAGTTCTTTTGCGATTTCGTACAATCTTTTCTTAGACAAATTATGTCCTCCTCTTCTATTCCATAAGAGACCTCATTTTCTTTGTAAATCCAGCATCTGTCACAGCCAAAACCTTTCTCGATTTTCCGACTGCTATGCTTAATTCCAGTGTTGAAAACACGGTTATAACTTCTACTTGATAATAGTCACTTTTATCTTGAATCTTCTTGGTCAGATTGGGACCAGCATCATGAGCTAGAAAGACTAGCTTGGCTTTCTGGTCTTGGATTGCCTTGACTACCAATTCCTCACCCGATATGATCCGGCCTGCTCGTTGAGCAAGTCCCAAGAGATTGCTTATCTTTTGCTTATTCAAGTCCTAACTCTCTTCTTTTCACTTTGTGATCCACATAAGCGATCAACTCGTCATAAAAGCTTTCTTCCACTTCCATGTTAAAGCTGCGGTTAAAGACTTTCTTCTTTTTTGCCTCTAGGGCTTCTGCATTGTCTAGCTTGATATAAGCGCCACGGCCATTGGCCTTGCCTGTCGGATCGATAAAGACCTGTCCTTCTTTGTTCTTGACAATGCGGAGCAAATCACGCTTATCAATCACTTCATTGGATACAACAGACTTGCGCAAAGGGATTTTTCTTGTTTTCATCTTTCCCTCCTCTAGCAGCTTTTATTCTTCAATCAATTCGTCCGCAGCTGCGTAATCCACTTGACCTGCTTCTTCCATAGCTTCAAATTCGCTGGCAGACTTGATATCGATACGGTAACCCGTCAAGTGAGCCGCCAAGCGAACGTTTTGTCCACGACGACCGATGGCAAGAGAAAGCTTGTTATCAGGCACAACGACCAAGGCACGTTTGCTGTCGTTTTCATCAAAGATAACTTGGTCAACCTCAGCAGGAGCGATGGCATTGTAGATAAACTCAGCTGGATCTGCTACCCACTCGATAACGTCGATGTTTTCTTCAACAGGAATCATGCGGTCGCTCTTAGCATCGTAACGAGCTGGGTGGAATTTGCTGGTGATTTTCTTGATATTGGCACCACCACGTCCAACGATTGTCCCGATAGCGTCCACGTTTGGATTGTGACTACGAACAGCAACCTTGGTACGGTCACCAGCTTCGCGGGCTACGCTCATGATTTCGACAGTTCCATCGTAAACTTCTGGAATTTCTTGCTCCATCAAGCGTTTGATCATTTCAGGATGACTACGGCTAACAAAGACGTTGACACCACGAGGGTTGTCTTCAACCTTGTAAACGTAGACTTCAATACGGTCGTGGGAAGCAAAGACTTCTCCAGGGATTTGGTCTTGTTTTGACAATTGGGCTTCGATGCTGCCAAGGTTGACATAGATAAAGCGGTTGTCAAATCGTTCTACTGTACCAGACATGATTTCTTGTTCATGTTCTTTGTAAGTATTATAAGTGATGGCACGTGTTTGCTTGCGCATTTTTTCCATGATGGTTTGTTTAGCAGATTGGGCTGCTACACGACCAAACTCAGCAGGTGCTTCTTCAAACTTGATTTTGTCACCAAGCTCATAGGCTGAATTAATGGCAAGAGCATCTTTCAAGCTGATTTCCAAACGACTATCAAATACTTCATCAACAACTTCACGAACAGTATAGACAGTAAAGTCACCTGTCTTTTCATTGAAGTCGATAGCTACGCTGTCAGATTGACCATAGCGTCTGCGATAAGCGGAACGAAGCGACTCTACTACTGCGTCGATGATGTCTTCTTTTTTGATTCCCTTGTCTTCTTCCAAAATGCGGAAGGCCTCTAGCATTTCTTTACTCATGTTCTTTTTACTTTTGAATCTTCAAAAGCTATCCTTTCTTTTCTATAGTTTTACTGCTAAACGTGCTTTTGATACTAAACTGTATGGAATTTGGACAGTTTTCTTACGTGTCTTGTCCATATACTCCATAGTCAACTCGTCCTCTTCAAAGGACAGCAAGGTTCCTTCAAAGACTTTTTGCTTATCGATAGCCTGGTAGAGCCCGACATGAATGTATTTCCCAACTGCTCCAGCGACAGCATCCTTGGTTTTCAAAGGACGTTCCAAGCCTGGACTGGTGATTTCTAGGAAATATTGTTCTGGGAAGGGATCGGGCTTGATGGTGTCTAGGACAGGACTGATGATTTCTGTCAAGTCTGCCGTGTCGTTCAAGGTAATTCCTTCAGGTTTATCTACAAAAATACTGAGAATCATGTCACTGCCAATCTTTCCATACTCGATATCCACGAGCTCGAAAGGCGCTTGGATGACAGGTTCTACAACTTCTCTGACTAATTCTACGATTGTTGCGATTGCGTCCACCTCCTCATAAGCAAGAGGCGAAGATATTTCCCCGCCTCTCTTTCTCATATTCTTACTATCAGTATAGCACGTTTGTCAATTTATGTAAAGCATTAGCACTCAAACAGCTGGTTTCCAAGCTATTTCTTAAAATTCTGCTTCAACTCGATAGATCACTTGACCTTTGCTAGAGAATTTTTGCTCATACTCTGTCATGACATTGCCTTCAAAATCACTGGCATGCAAGTCTAGCCAAACCCCATTAAGTTTCATCCCATACTGAGAAAAGCTCACTAGACTGTACTCAAACAAGCCACGATTGTCTGTCTTGAAATGGATTTCCCCATTCTCAGGCAAGATGCGCTTGAAGGTATCCAAGAAACTCTTGTAAGTCAAACGACGTTTTTCATGGCGTTTTTTAGGCCAGGGATCTGAAAAGTTTAGGTAGAGACGATCAATCTCACCGTCTTCAAAGTAGTCAGTCAAATCTGAACCATCTACCCACAACAACTTGATATTGGGCACTCCAACTTCAAGCACCTTGTCCAAGGCATAACTCAATACCGACTTTTGAATGTCAATCCCGATGTAGTTGATGTCAGGATTTTGCTTGGCCATTCCGGATACGAAGGCCCCTTTCCCACTTCCAACCTCTACATGAATAGGATGATCATTTCCAAACAAGTCTCGCCATTTCCCTTTAGCCTCCAAGGGATTGAGGACCACATACTGGGGATTAGCCTCTAGTAATTCTGTCGCCCCTTTACGATTTCTAACTCTCATCTCTTCTTTCCATACTTGTCACGGAAGACACGCAAGGCGTAAATCTCCCGGTTTACATTGTCTAAATCTTGATTTTCACAGTATTTGGCAATCTGGTTCAAATAAGAATACTGACCATACCAATACAATTTATCTAACACTGTCTGATTGTACTTATAGCCGTAGTCTCTCAACCATTGACGCCACTGATGATCTGGAATGTAGTGGCATAGCAAATGCGCCACATCAAACATACGATCCGTCAGACGAACCGAATCCCAATCCACTAGATAAACGAGTCCACTCTCTGTCTCAATCCAATTACTATGACGAAGATCTCCATGCACAATCGTTGCATGGTCTTCCCTAAAACCTGGAACCGTCTTACCTAGCTCAGCAATCACACTGTTCAAATAGTGGTTTTGCTTCAAGATTTCTGGAACTCCTTGCTGCCAAGAACGTAGCAAATCAACTGGTGTTTCCATGGTATATCCCAAACGGCTCAACTGCTTCATCAAAGGACGCGAGCGGTGAAGGCGGTTCAAGATATTGATAATCTGCTTGCGATTCATATCGTAAGGGGTCAAGATTTTGCCCGTCAGCCATTCCTGAGCACACATATCACGGCCATCTGGCAAACGACGAGTCCATAGTAATTGAGGAGCGATTTGTTCTCTGGCTAGGCCAGGTAGGATTGGAGAGGTGTTCATTTTTACAAAGACGCGCTTCCCATCAGGGTAGCTTCCCATATAAGCTTTGCCGCTCTTCCCAGGGATAGGGGTCAGCGTTAGCTCATTATCACCCAAGTCCATTTCTTTCCTCCGTATAAAGTTTCCTTACTATTCTACTAGTTTTTGGTCTATTCGTCAACCGCTTCACACCCGATTCCCAAAGAAAAGCATCTCAATTGATTCAGGCTATCATTATAGCTTAAAGAAGGCAAGCACCGTCTTTCTGCTTACCTTTTCATGATTTTTAGAAATAAGTTAAAAGTGGCAAACTGTTGTAAGACATGTGGACTAGAGTAGAAACCCACAAATTTTGGCTCTTTTTGTAAGCAAAGCCCAGCAACAAGCTCCCAAGTAGATAATAGAAAAACGAAGGCACATCATAAGGTTCATGCATGAAAGAAAAGAGAGAGGAAGTCAGTACAAGCCCTAACCAAGAATTTTCAAATATAGCCCCCTGAAGAAGTCCTCTGAACATGAGTTCCTCCTGGATTGGTCCCAAAACTATAACACTTACAATAAAGGAAAGCGGAAGCCCTTTACTCGTTTCCTCAAGGTGTTGAGCCGAGGCACCAGATGCAACTGAGAAAAAAGCATAATAGCCTATATTTACCAGCACCGTGAGAAGAAAGATTCCAATGAACAGCAAGAGTTGTTTCTTACTTAAAATCCCAAAAGAAATCATATCAAACCATCTCGCATAGCCAAAACTAAGGAAAAGCAAGAGACTCTTTATAATAATGAATGTGTACTGGTGTTGAAAATAATCCCCTTGATTAATGGAATAACCCGCTGCACCAACGATTGCAAATACTAAAAATCCAAAAAACAAGGCATGACACTTATTGAAAATGGCCATAAAGCTATCCTCCTCAACAAACAAACTTTCCTACAAGTCATCCTTTAGCTCTAGTCTTTCCAAAACAAACCATTTTAGTAACCAAAATCCGATAACATAACCAGCTCCTAAGAATATAGCCATAAAAGCTAACATGGGATTCAGGGAAGAAAAGACCGCCGCAGATACAAAGGTTAACACAAAAACATTAAAGGCAATGGTATCAGAAGCCAAGACTAGAATATAAGGTGTCAACCAGTCTAAAGTTTTTGAATCTAGAAAAAATAAGTGTTTATACATGATGAACTCCTCTATGGCTGAAAAGTAAACCTTTTGGTTTTTTCACCCCAAGACCCTATGTAGAAAAGTGAGCAAAAATGGTAATGTCGCTACGATATTATTGATAACATGCACCGCATAGGATGGATAAATGCTCTTGGTATAGCGGGTCAAACCAGCAAAGATGATTCCAACTGTTGCAAAGACGAAGATATCTAACAGACTAGGTAGGCTTGAAAAATGAGGGAGAGCAAATAAAATAGAAGGAAGAAGCAAATCAAGACCAAATCGCGAATGCTTAAAGAAAGCGTGTTGCAGTAATCCTCTATAGATTAACTCTTCCATCAGTGGAACCAGAAAGAACAGGGCTATATAAATACCTAGCTCTGCAAAGTTAGTCCCACTATAACCAATCAATACAGCCCAACCTTCCGCAGTTGACTGAACATGTTTAGCTGTCTGAACGTTAAAAGAGATCTGGAACACTACCACTAATACTGTCAAAATCGAATACCAAAACCATTTTTTTCTTGGAATGCGAAAGAGATAACCATGGCCTGTCTTAACAAGAACCACAATCATGACTCCAATAAAAAGTAAACTCAAGATATTTTGAATCCAGAATAAATTGCCTATCTGAGAAGAAAATTGCCAATAATTTTGAACGATGAGCGTTAGCTGAGAAAGGCCAAATACGAAAAATAGGTAGGATAAAATTGCACTTGTTTTGAATAGAAGCTGATACTTTTTCATAGAAATTCTTCCTCATTTCTTATATTTTAGCCTATATTCCACATAAATGAAAACCTGCTCCTATATAACCAAGGTCACGATAACCACGAGGGCAGGACCCACTTACTGGAAAAGGACCTGAATTTTTTAATATAGAAGGGTAAGAACCAAATGGACTTCCCTGATAAGCATACCCTCTATAAATATCAGATACATCTCCACCCTCTATATGATCAAGTATCTCAGTATCCATAATTTCAAATTGTTCCATCATTCTTGTATCCATGCCAAATACTCCTTTTTATTTTTAATTTTTGTCTTGTTGCAACTTTGACAAGTTTAGTATATCATCGTTTATTAATTTTTTTCATCCAAATCTTGAATTGTCATCGAAACATCTTGAATTACTCAAAGAGCACAATCTTCCCAATCAACTAATAAGAAGAGACTGGGACAAAAAGATTTTGATTTTAGGAATTCTATATTATAAATTTTTAAAATCGATAGATTAGACAAAAAAGCGAACAAGACAGAATTCTGAGTGTTAGATAACTGATTTTGTTCGCTTTTTATATTTAATATTAGACTTTTGTCCCAGTCTCTTCTTAAAATCGATAATTATTTTTACTCCACTATTTTTAGCTAAATATCCTGTGTAAAAAAGTCAGCAAAAATGGTGATGTCGCGACAATATTATTGATAACATGCACCGCATAAGATGGATAAATGCTCTTGGTATAGCGGGTCAAACCGGCAAGGATGATTCCAAATGTTGCAAAGACGGAAATATCTAACAAACTAGGTAGGCTTGAAAAATGAGGAAGTGCAAATCAAGGCCAAATCGCGAATGTTTAAAAAAGGCGTGTTGAAGTAATCCTCTATAGATTAACTCTTCCATCAGTATACCTATTTGTGCTTTAGAGTGTGAAGCCACTTTATCCTCTAAACGTGTCTTACTATAACATTCCTGTTCTTTAAGCCACGATTTCGCTATGCCTTCTTCTCCCCGCTACCTCACGATAGTCAGGCTTGAGAATCGCTATTGAATTCACCGGTAGCGGGTGCACACGGAGGACTTACACATCAAATACACGACATGCCCGTCGTACTCAAAAAAGAAAGGACGAAATTCGTCCTTTCTCGATCTTAGCTTTTCTTCAACTCACTACAGTTGACAATGAGCCAAAGGATAGTTAATAACCTATTGAAGTGTCAAATGTTGCTAACTCCATTTATCTTCAAATTTAAAAAGACACATTATCGGAGTTATCAGTAAGAAAAAATCTAACCAATTCAGATAATTCATAATATAGGATATAATACCAGCCATAACGAAAAGGTACAAAGCCGTACGATATCCTCTCTTTGGGTTTTTATCAGCCTTGGTGTTAAAAATAATGTACACACAACAAATTGCAATGAGTATAAGCTGAATTATAGTTTCATTTAACATATCAACACCCATTCCTTTTTAAAACTATTTTGGGGGTCTCAATCCAAAAGCTATAATGCCACCTACTATAGCGCCCCCTGTTGCGCAAATCAAGTAAGCTTGAGGGCCTCCAGCGATACAAGATTGTCCTGCCTGAAATGCACCCGACAAGGCTCCTACAACTACATCTCCTCCCAATCCACCTCCAGAAATATTACTTAATTCTTGATTGTCTACTATTTTGTAATCAAACATAATTTCTACTCCCTTCTATGGCCAAATATTATCAGCAATTGCAGTAAAAGCACCACCAAGTTTAGCTCCAGCCCAAGCACAGCCAGCAGTCATAGTCCATGCTGAACCACTAGTAAGGAGCCCTCCTACCGTACACATAGCAACTCCGATACCTGCTCCATAGACAGTTCCTTTTCCTACTGTTCCTCAATCAGTTCCTCCCTCAATGCTAGCCAGCATATCAGTATCCATAATCTTAAATTGTTCCATCATTTTTGTATTCATATCGTATATAACTTTTCAGTTACGGAACAAGTTTAATATAAAAATTATCAAAAAAACATAGGCAATGAAGAGAAAAAATAATTTATCATAGATTAGAAATAATATGACAAAACAATTCAATGATGTTAATTCAATAGTCTTTTGTTTTTTATCAGAGGTACTTATAGATAGATAAATAAGATATGTTTGGAAAGCGAAGAGAATTATATAGAATACAGCTTTCATAAAATATATCTTCCATTTTTATGATGTAGCACTATAGGCTAAATATCCACAAATCAATGCTCCTCCAATTCCTCCTATTGCAGCGCCCCATGGTCCTAGAAACTTCCCATATTTCACTCCACCCGCTGCACAACCTAAAGCAGCAACTACAGCCGCTCCTCCGGAATTACCTCCATAAATCTCACTTAGCATTGTTTCATCTACATTATAATAAGTATTCATACAAATCTCCTTTTATCAAAATCCACCCGTTGCACCTGTTACTCCTGCCCAAAGAGCCACACCAAATTTAGCTCCTATGTATCCACATGCTCCCATAAATGGCGCTCCAACACCACTCGCAGCACAAATGGCTGTTCCTAAGCCCCAGCCACCAAAAGCTGCACCACCACCTTCTAAGACATTAGTTTGCCAATTATTCTTGCCTCCTTCAATACTGGATAACATAGTTATATCCATTTCATGAAATTGTCCTATCATTTTTGTATCCATAACGAATACCTCCATTTTAATCTTAATTTTAATTTTTGTCTTGTTGCAACTTTGACAAGTTTAGTATATCATCGTTTATTAATTTTTTTCATCCAAATCTTGAATTGCCATCGAAACGTCTTGAATTGTTAAAAAATTTAAAAAGCAAGCATTAAAAACATGCTTGCCCTTTCACTCTTGTCTATAGGCAAATTCTAGCCATATGTTATTACAAACAAATAATATCATTGCACCTGTTTACCATCTATTTTTATTTATGAATTTTTTGTTTCACTTTAATCATTATAGAAGCCATAAGAAACGCGACAGCTAGCCGAATCAGTTGGTAACTTTCTTCCTCTCCTGTTTTCGGTAATAATTTTTCATTCGAAGTAATAGATTGGCTTCCCTTAACATCGGTTAAAGGAGTTTTATTTTCTTGAGCAGCATCAAAAATAGGTTTGAGAGTTTCCAATTGATTCTTATTGTCTAACATTGCTAAATCGCCAGATTGAGTAGTTTTAGCTTTGGAAGTTGAGTTTATACTCTCCACTTTCCCACTATTTTCACTATTAGAATTGGGATTATCATTGGATATTTTCATTTCGGTTCTTTTTTCATCACTCATAACTTTGCTTTCACTTACAACTTTATCACTAGTACTCATGCTGTCATTTCTGGTTTTCTCATCATGCACATTTTCAGTTACTGTTTCCTCGGACGATGCTATTATTTCCGTTTGCTTAGGTGAGTTTCTCGAGTACATATAATCATAAACCTGTTGTGCAGTCGCTCCCCCACCAACCCATCCAGATATCGGACGTCCATTTCTTAAATACAAAATTGTTGGTGTTCCTGGAATACCGACTTTTTTAAATAGAAACTCTCTCGCTTCCCCATCAAAATCCTTACCATCCAAATCATAATACTCTAACTTCTTTTCAATCAAGTTATTAAATTCTTTCAATTCAGGAGAAAATTGACGACAATGAGAGCAAGTTTTTCTACCAAAATAAATAGTATGTTCCAATTGATCCTCTGTAAAATATTGACGAACAGCTTCAATATCTATCTTTTTAAAGTTCTCAACATTCTGTTCATACTCTTCTGGGGTTACAATAGAAGGTTTATTCTCCACCTTTTCCTTAGTCGATGGCAAATCTGGTGCCACAAGAGAACTATCATTAGTCTGTATAGAGGAAGAAGTAGTCTGCTCTTCTGCATATACAACACCCGTAGTAATAGATGCAAATACAAGTGGCACAAGTAATAGCGATTTTATATTTTGTTTCTTCATAAGAATACTCCTTTACATTTGTTATCTTTATCTTACCTTATTTAAGATTACAAATTCATCTAAATCTTAAATGGTCATCAAAACGTCTTGAATTGCAAAAACTTTATTATAAAAGGTAAGTATTTCGAAAACACTTACCCTTTTATACTTCATTAGCTTCTACTTTTTATAATACTTCAAGCCCCAAATGAGCAGAAGCATGATAATCAAGCAGAGAATAGCGCCAATGTAGACAATTAATTGCTGATAGGATTCTGTTGCTGTGATACTTCTATACAAACAAATAATAGACATCAATCCTATCAAGCCGGTGAACATGAGTTGATTGGTTCTAGGACTAACCAAATCATCATCTTCAAACCCTCTTATCCTCATTCCCCTAGTGAGATAAACAGTAACAAAAATAGAAGCTAAGTTAATAACCACTAAAAGAAATTGGAAAACCAAGGAAAAATTTAAAAACTGACGAGATAGAAATAGATAAGTAGAGACAAGTAAGGGCAACTGACCTAGGAACAATCTCGCAAGAAAGATGGTCCGTTTTTTTTTAAAATATTTTTTTCATTGCTTTCTCCATTACAATTAAATGATATCTAATCATTTTCTAAAATTTGATAACTTTTGTGAAATGTTTTAGCAGAAACAACTCTATGATTGGTGATATCTATATAATCACCTGGATAACCAAGAACATACATTCCATAACCAGCGAATCCTCCTCCAACTGTTCCAACTAGACCAAACTTGATATTCGTTGCGAGAGAAGTGTTGAGACCTGCCATTAGAATGCGCACATGATTATCCAACCAAACCATATAATTTTTTTGAAAAGCTTCCTCTACCCAACTTGGTTTAGGAGTTGCTTGACCAATTTCCCAAACATCAACAATTTGATTCCCATATTTTGCCTTCATAGCTTCAATCCTTTTTAAATACCATTACATGAGTTTGGAGTTCCCCCTATACCATAAGGACTACATGGTTTCGAAGGATGTCTAATAGGCCACTTACCATTTAATTGATCCAAAGTTGGAGACGGTGCTAGTCCACCCAATAAACCAGAAAGCATATCTCCCCAACCTCCGAAACCTCCTTCAACTTTCGCAAGCATATCAGTATCCATAATCTCAAATTGTTCCATCATTTTTGTATTCATGACAAATACTCCTTTTTTTATTTTTAATTTTTTGTCCTGTTGCAACTTTGACAAGTTTAGTATATCATTGTTTGTTAAAGTTTTTCGTCCAAATCTTGAATTGTCATCGAAACGTCTTGAATTAGCTTTTCATTTGAAACCACCTCTAAATTTTTAAAAAAAAGATAATTTCTAATCATTTTTTACCATTCAGGAAGTTTCAATGACAATTCAAGATTTCATAAAATATGAACTTATTATTATGGCATAATAAACTCATCATATTATATGAAAGGAATTGCCAATGACTTCTTATAAACGTACATTTGTTCCTCAAATAGATGCTAGAGACTGTGGTGTCGCTGCCTTAGCCTCGATTGCCAAATTCTATGGTTCAGATTTTTCTCTAGCTCACTTGAGAGAACTTGCAAAGACCAATAAAGAAGGAACGACTGCTCTTGGCATTGTAAAAGCCGCAAATGAAATGGGTTTTGAAACAAGACCTGTTCAAGCAGATAAAACTCTCTTTGACATGAGTGATGTCCCCTATCCATTTATTGTTCACGTTAACAAAGAAGGAAAACTCCAACATTACTATGTTGTCTATCAAACAAAGAAAGACTATCTGATTATTGGTGATCCTGATCCTTCTGTAAAAATCACCAAAATGTCAAAAGAACGCTTTTTCTCTGAATGGACTGGAGTAGCTATTTTTCTAGCTCCCAAACCCAGCTATCAACCCCATAAAGATAAAAAGAATGGTCTACTGAGCTTCCTACCTCTGATTTTCAAACAAAAATCTCTCATTGCTTACATTGTTCTCTCAAGCTTATTAGTCACTATTATCAATATCGGTGGTTCTTATTATCTCCAAGGAATCTTAGATGAATACATCCCAAATCAGATGAAATCAACTTTAGGAATTATCTCAATTGGTCTAATTATCACCTATATCCTCCAACAAGCCATGAGCTTCTCCAGAGATTATCTCCTAACTGTTCTGAGTCAGAGATTAAGTATTGATGTGATTTTATCCTATATTCGCCATATTTTTGAACTTCCTATGTCTTTCTTTGCGACACGTCGTACAGGAGAAATCATTTCACGGTTCACAGATGCTAACTCTATTATAGATGCCTTGGCTTCTACCATTCTTTCTCTTTTTCTGGATGTTTCTATTCTGATTCTTGTAGGGGGCGTCTTACTGGCACAAAACCCTAATCTCTTCCTTCTTTCTCTTATTTCCATTCCTATATACATGTTCATCATCTTTTCTTTTATGAAGCCTTTCGAAAAAATGAACCATGATGTCATGCAAAGTAATTCTATGGTTAGCTCTGCTATTATCGAAGATATCAACGGGATTGAAACTATAAAGTCGCTCACGAGTGAAGAAAATCGCTATCAAAATATAGACAGCGAATTTGTCGATTATTTGGAAAAATCCTTTAAACTTACTAAATATTCTATTTTACAAACTAATTTAAAACAAGGAACAAAGTTAGTTCTTAATATCTTTATCCTATGGTTTGGGGCTCAATTAGTTATGTCTAGTAAAATTTCTATCGGTCAGCTGATTACCTTTAACACACTTCTTTCTTACTTTACAACTCCTATGGAAAATATTATCAACCTCCAAACCAAACTCCAATCTGCGAAGGTCGCTAATAACCGTTTGAACGAAGTCTATCTAGTTGAATCTGAATTTCAAGTTCAAGAAAACTCTGTTCATTCACATTTTTTGATGGGCGATATTGAATTTGATGACCTTTCTTATAAGTATGGTTTTGGACGAGATACCTTAACAGATATCAATCTAACAATTAAAGAAGGTGATAAGGTTAGCCTGGTTGGAGTTAGTGGTTCTGGTAAAACAACTCTAGCCAAAATGATTGTCAATTTCTTTGACCCTTACAAAGGACAGATTACCATCAATCATCAGGATATTAAAAATATTGATAAAAAAATCTTGCGACGTCATATTAATTACCTGCCCCAACAAGCCTATATCTTTAATGGCTCTATCTTGGAAAACTTAACCTTGGGCGGTAATAGTATGATTAGCCAAGAAGATATTCTAAAAGCTTGCGAATTAGCTGAAATCCGTCAAGATATTGAAAGAATGCCTATGGGCTATCAAACTCAGCTCTCTGATGGAGCTGGTCTATCAGGAGGACAAAAGCAACGAATAGCCCTCGCTCGTGCTCTTTTAACTAAATCTCCTGTTTTAATACTAGATGAAGCTACTAGTGCTCTCGATGTTTTGACTGAGAAAAAGGTTATAGATAATCTTATGTCCCTAACTGATAAAACCATTCTCTTTGTAGCCCATCGTCTCAGTATAGCCGAACGGACTAACCGTGTCATTGTTCTTGACCAAGGGAAAATCATTGAAGTTGGTAGTCATCAAGAGTTAATACAGGCGCAAGGCTTCTACCATCATCTATTCAACAAATAAGGAGAATGTTATGAATCCTAATCTTTTTAGAAGCGTCGAGTTTTATCAGAGACGTTACCATAATTATGCGACAGTATTGATCATACCACTTTCATTACTGTTTACTTTCATCGTGATTTTCTCCCTTGTTGCTACAAAAGAGATTACTGTTACATCGCAAGGAGAAGTCACTCCTACAAGTGTCATTGCATCCATTCAGTCAACCAGTGATAATACTATCTTAGCTAATCATTTAGTGGCAAATCAAGTAGTTGAAAAAGGTGACTTACTCATCAAATACTCTGAAACAATGGAAGAAAGTCAGAAAACTGCCTTAGAAACTCAGTTACAAAGACTTGAGAAGCAAAAAGAAGGACTTGGAATTTTGAAACAAAGCTTAGAAAAAAATACCGATCTTTTTTCTGGTGAGGATGAATTTGGCTACTATAATACCTTTATGAATTTTACTAAACAAGCTCATGATATTGAACTAGGTATCTCAAAGACTAACACTGAGGTTGCAAATCAAGCCAACCTTGCCAATAGCAGTTCATCAGCTATTGAACAAGAAATCACAAGAGTTCAACAACAAATTGGAGAATACCAGGAGCTGAGAGATGCTATCATAAACAAAAGAGCACGCTTACCGACTGGCAATCCACACCAGTCAATTTTGAATCGTTATCTTGTAGCCTCTCAAGAACAAACACAAGAAACTGCAGATGAGCCATTTTTATCTCAAATCAATCAAAGTATTGCAAATCTTGAATCATCTATCGCAAGTCTCAAAATTCAGCAAGCTGGTATCGGAAGTGTAGCAACTTATGATAATAGTTTAGCAACCAAAATTGAAGTACTTCGCACTCAGTTTTTACAGACAGCTTCTCAGCAACAACTAACCGTGGAGAATCAATTAACAGAATTAAAAGTACAACTAGATCAAGCGACACAGCGCTTGGAAAACAATACCTTAACCGCTCCAAGTAAAGGTATCGTTCATCTGAACAGCGAATTTGAAGGTAAAAATAGAATTCCAACTGGTACAGAAATTGCTCAAATATTTCCTCTCATCACAGATACAAGAGAAGTACTAATCACTTACTACGTATCATCTGACTATCTCCCCTTACTAGATAAAGGACAAACTGTAAGATTAAAGCTTGAGAAGATTGGAAAACACGGCATTACCATCATCGGCCAACTTCAGAGCATTGATCAAACCCCTACCAGAACAGAGCAAGGAAATCTCTTTAAATTAACCGCTCTTGTAAAACTATCTGGTGAGAACAGTAAACTCATCCAATATGGCCTACAAGGTCGAGTCACTAGTGTAACTGCAAAGAAAACATATTTTGATTATTTCAAAGATAAAATTTTAACACATTCTGATTAATTTTCAGATAACACTCTAGAACTATTTATTATCTTATCAAAAAGGAGAATCATAACATGGATAAGAATCAAAACCTAACTTCATTTCAAGAACTAACAACTACTGAACTCAACCAGATTACAGGTGGAGGATGGTGGGAAAATTTCTTATATAGCGTTAATAGATATTCTCATAACATCACACAAGGACTTCATCAGCCAATACAACTATAAAAAAATAAGATCGAGATACAAGAACTCTCGGTCTTATTTTCATCATTCTGTATACATCATAGTAAGTATCTGACGAAAGACTTGATCTTGACAGATAGTATTGAGACTAGCATTGGGATAACTTTCCACTATCTTCACAACGGTATAAAGACCAACTCCTCTCTCCTCCCCTTTAGAACTAACTCCAAAAGAGAAGATTTCAGAAACATCTATGTCCTCTTCTTTGATGGAGTTTTCAATGATAAAGGTCTCCTGTGCCCCATTTTTAAAAAGGGCGATTGAAACATGAGGTTGACTGGCCTCTTCACTAGCTTCAATAGCATTGTCACAAAGGATAGACACAATGGTTAGAAAATCAAGTAGACTCATCCCCTCAACTTGAATCTCCTCAGGAACTTCGACATTAAAGACAATATCCTTTTCTCTGGCTTTTATAAATTTTCCTGCGAGGAGACTTTTGAGGGCACGATCCCGAATATTCACCAATCTACCAAGGTCATATTTGTTGTCCTGCAATTTTTCACTAGAATCCTTCAAGACGGAGTCGTAGATCTCTTTTATCTGCTCCATATCCTCCTCTTCAATGCCTAGGCTTAAGCTGGTCAAGAGGTTGGCATAATCATGACGAAAGCTCCGAACTTCCTTATAAAGCTCCTCTATATGCCGACTATACCGTTCCATATCTCTATAGCGCAGGGCCTGTTCTTGGTTCAGTTTCTCCTGAAGTTTTTCCTTCAAATAGGTATCCAGCTTCTTGATAACCCCCATAAAAAAGAGCATGTAAAACACTAGGATCAGATGGCGAACAGTCTTTGATTGAATGCTTTGTTCATATTCAAAGAAAGACAGAGTTTCCATAACTAGATAGTAGGTTCCCATTATCCAGTTAATTTTAGTCAAGGACTTTTGAAAACCTTTATCTAGAATCTCCCTTCTCAAACTAGTAAAATCATAGTCCAACCATTTCAAAAAGACTAGAGAAATGAAGAAATTGAAAATCATTATACATAACCAAATAAATGAATAACTGTCATATACTTGCCCTTGTCCCAAAAATGGAAGAACAAAATAAGAAACACCTCTATAAAAGAGATTCACCAATATCATTGGAAAGAGACCATAAAAGAAAAGGAGTTTTTTAGGAAGCCCTCTTAACAATAAGAAAGATAACCCTATGCCAAACAAAGGTTCTATAAAATATGACAAATATTCACTCACAGCTAAAAATTGAAAAGTCGCAAAAATGGCCCCTAGGAGAAATTTCAGAAGAAAGGCCTTAAAAATCCTCTCGAAAGTAAGATCAATTCCATCTACCTTAAAGAAAATGACAATTTCTAGCCCATTAGTAATAAGTGTATACAATAATATCCAAGCAATATTCATAAATTCTCCTAGCTCAATGCAAATTATTGATAGCCTCAGAAACTTCCCTAACCTTATAACGCGCGATTAGACAACTTCCACCATTGGGAAAGAAAAGCAGTTTTTCTTTCTTATCCAAATGCACCACATTTGCAGGATTGATGAGAAAAGAACGATGACACTGCAAGAGACGAGGCTCCTGCTTGAGAACCTCCTCTAGACTCGCCGTAAATTCCAGCCTATCCGTCTTGGTATAGAGAATAACACGATGGGCTCTAGGAGACGTTTCGAGATAGTAAACCTCTTTAAAAGGATACTGGAATTGAGCAAATTTTGATTTAAAGTAAAAGCAATCTTCCGCCAGGCTTTTGCTGTCTTGACTATCGGCATAGAGAAGAGCTGTCTCGATACGAGACTCAAACTCCTCTGCCGACAAGGACTTATCAATGTAGTCCAAAGCAGACACTTGGTAGCGAAAGGACAGGGGCATAAACTCCGAGTGAGTCGTCACAAAGACGATCAGGGCATAAGGATCTCGATCCCGAATCTTTCTTGCCACTTCTAGGCCTTTCATCTCCTCATTTCGAATCTCAATGTCCAAAAAGAATAGCTGATGTGCTCCCTTCTCATGCATCTCTGCCAGAAGTTGGTCTGGCTTGCCAAAGACTTCAAAAGAGCTGGGAATGATATGATGTTCTTTCAAGAGTTTCTCAATCGTCGTTTCAATCCTAGCTTGTTGGGAGAAATCATCTTCTAAAACAAATATTCTCATCTTCTTACTCTCCTTGTTTCAACCATCTTTGGCGAATATCTCTATAGCGACGTCTGGCATACTGAACAGCATATCGACCTTCTTCTCCAAGAAAAAGAGTCTTTGATTGGATATCCATGGATTTTAGCCGTTCAAGGTTAACCAGACAATTTCGATGACATCTCGTCAAGGTTTCTCCATATTGTTTCTCAAGATTGCTTAAATTTTGAAATAGATCAAAGCTAGCGTTTTCTGTAACAATCTGCACGGTATGGGCTTTGCTTGGATGCGTTTGGATATAGTAGATATCCTCTATGTTTAATTTGAAAATTTCTTTCTCTTTTTGGATGATAATGTAGTTCATGGATAAAACCTCCTAAAAAGAGGATAGCATAAATCTAGAAACTATTTTTCACCAAATCCTAAACGGTTCTCAAAAATTCCTAAAGTGTCGAATCATTCGCAAAATGGCTATGATAATCTTACAATTATTTTATCATAAAATCCTGCAATAACCATTCAGGAAATTTCAATGACAATTAAAGATTTGAAGATAAAAAAAGAATTAAAAGTGATAAGCTATGATTATAGAAAGACAATCACTTGAAACAGCTTTAGAACCATCACAAAGGAGGCATTCTCATGACAGATACAGACCCTATTAAAAGAGCTCATACTTTGATTACTGACTTAAACAAAGCCTACCAAGTCTGCAAACAGGCAACAGCTGACGATGTCCGCTTTCAGGAGCAGCTGAACAATATCCTTGACTTTCTAGCGAAGGCTGAAACAGTGGATAATCGATTCTTGATTGAGCTGGAAAAATTTTACCAGACTTCCAGTCTTCTCCTGGGTCTCAGCGCTCTCAATCCAGATGCTCCCACTCGCGCCGCTTGGCGGGCCTATGACCGTTTCCACTTTGACCAAGTCAAAACCAAACTAAGTCTCTACGGACCAACTATTATCTTGTAGAAAATAAAAGAAGCTGAGACAGAACTCAACTTCTTTTTTAGTGTCCTATAAGTAAGATTAATCCTGCATCTGACGTTTTACCTGATAAGGCAAATACAAGACTTGTAAAACCAGTCCAGCTCCAAGCAGGGCTAGAAGGGCTAGTTTTTCTTGGAGGGTAATCAAACCAACTATCAGTTGAACTAATAAAACAAAACATGTCAATCCTCGGATAACTTCCTGTAGTCCTTTCTCTTTTTCACCCTTTTCTAAAGGAAAAAGCTGGGTCAAGTACTGGTAGTCAAAAGCACGATAGAGAGCCAACAACTGGAAGAGCATAAGGTAATTAAACAGGACAACTACTGCTGTCGCAATCCAAGACTGTTCGATAAAAATCACAGCTAACAAGGATAGGAGTAAGAGGCGGAGACTGAGGGCAAAGAGGTCTCCATTTCGCAGATAAGAGCGAAGATAGAGGTTTTGCCAGATCTTCCCTGGCACCTTTTGAACAGTCTTTAGGATGAAATCCAGATAAGCGCGACGCTTGACACTGTTTGAAACGCCCTTGACCTGAGTAAAGAGAGCAAAGAAACGAAGCAAGACTTGCTTGCGCTTGCTTTCTTGGGCAATGACATAGTCCCAGTCCAGTCCAGTTTCAGTGAAAAATTTACTAGCTTTGTGCCGAAAGAGGAGGTATTTCCCAGCTCCTAATAAAAGCACATAGACAAGAAAGACTGGCAAGCCATAGCCCATGGCTAAAAACAAGGGTGCAAACAAGAGTAAAAAGAGGGTTTGAACAATTGTCCAGAAAACCAATGAACGCGACGTCTGCCCTTTGAGGTACAACTTGACCTCCTCTTCACTGACTAAGAGAAAGAGTTTATCCGGTCCTTCCATGTAGGTCGCGATTCCTCCCCAAGCTAAAAGCAAGGCAGAGACAATCCCCAAAAACAAGAGGATAGGCCAATGATTTTCAGGAAAATCTTGCAGGAGTTGACTGTACTGGTAAGCTAGAAAACCGATGAGAACTAGCAGGAACAAGACAAAATGGTCATTTAGAACATAACGCAGATAACCAAGACACTCCTTACGAAAAGCCTGCTTTCTCTTTAAAAACAAGTCTTTCATAGCTCCTCCTCTTTGGTCAGAGCCAAGTAAATATCATTCAAACTCGCTTCAGGCATGGCAAAAGCATCCCGCAGTTGCTGGAGGTTCCCCTGAGCCCGCACCTCCCCCTTGTGGAGAATGACAAAGGCATCACACATCTTTTCCGCTGAGTCTAGCACGTGGGTACTCATGAGAATGGACTTGCCTTTTTGCTTTTCCACTTCCAAAAGCTGGATCAAGTCAGAAATGGCCAAAGGATCGAGCCCAAGGAAAGGCTCATCAACGATGAAAAGACTCGGATCTACGACAAAGGCACAGATAATCATGACCTTCTGCTTCATCCCTTTGGAAAAATGCACTGGGAACCAGTCTAATTTTTGATCCAAACGAAACATTTTTAACAAAGATTCTACTCGCTCAAAAGCCACTTTTTGCTCAATACCATAGGCCATGGCAACCGTCTCGATATGCTCTCTGAGGGTCAATTCCTCATACAGACTAGGCGTTTCTGGGATATAGCCAATCTGCTTGCGATAGTTGGTCGCATCTTCTCGCAGGGTGAGACCGTTAATCTTGATTTCCCCACTGTAAGGTGTCAACAGACCAATAATCTCATTGATTGTCGTTGATTTCCCAGCACCGTTGAGCCCAATCAAACCGACCAACTGCCCACTTTCAACGGTAAAGGACACATCTTTCAAGACAGGGACGTGAACATAGCCTCCTGTCAGGTTTTTAATTTCTAACATATTTTCTCCGAATCTGGTATAATGTAGCTATATTATATCAAAATTCAATACAGTAGAGGTGGATTTTATGTCAGATTGCATTTTTTGTAAGATCATCGCAGGGGAAATTCCTGCTTCAAAAGTATACGAAGATGAGCAGGTTCTTGCCTTTCTTGATATCTCTCAAGTAACGCCTGGGCACACCCTCATTGTACCCAAAGAGCACTATCGCAATCTTTTAGAGATGGACGCTACCAGCGCCAGCCAACTCTTTGCCCAAGTACCAACAGTGGCTCAAAAAGTCATGAAGGCTACCAAGGCTGTTGGCATGAATATCATTGCCAACTGCGAGGAAATCGCTGGTCAAACGGTCTTTCATACCCATGTACACCTCGTACCTCGCTACGGTGCAGAAGATGACCTCAAGATTGACTTTATCGCCCACGAACCTGACTTTGACAAACTTGCCCAAGTCGCTGAAACCATTAAAAACGCTTAAGGAGATGCCATGAAACTATCAAATCTACTGCTATTCGCAGGAGCTGCTGCTGGAAGTTATTTTGTCGTAAAAAATCGCCAAGCCATTCAGGATGAAGTGCTAGATACAACTGACCGCGTCCAAGCTATCAAGGATGATTTGGATATCATCCAAAACAGCCTACAAATCATCGACCAACAAAAAGCCCTTATCAAGGAATACCAAAAAGATTTAACCTACAAATTCAAAGTTTTAGAAAAAGATTTCCAAACCAGAATGGCGATCCTCCAAGAAGAAAAACAAGTATAAGAAAGCCTCCAACTTTCCTTAAATCCATTTTAGGTTGTCAAGTCCAAACAAAGAAGAGGAATGAAAATGAAACAGTTTGTAAAAGTTCTAGCGAAGGTCATCGCGATCCCTTGCGGCTGCCTCTGCCTTCTTGTAGCCTTGGCATTTCTACTAGTGGCCAATCTTTTCAAGGCGTCACCGAGTGACATCCGTGAGGGGAATGAAGCCTTAAAACAAATCTTTATCTCCCTTGACCTCCCTCCCGAGAAAGTCGAATCGGATGGACACTATCAATACGAGGGTGGAGGCCTAGATTTTTATGTTACTTTCTCAGACGAGGTCATCAATAGTCACCCCGTCCTAAAAGAAAGTCCAAAACTCACCAAAAACCGACTGGAAGTCTATGTCCTACAGGCAGGGGATATTTCATACTATAAGGTAGGAGACAACTTGTTCAATCACGGTTTAATACAATTTTTGGAGGAGGAGGGCGAGAAGTATTTCCAAGAAAAAGGAAAGAAATCAAAATCTTCTTACACAATTCTAAATTGGAAAGATCAGGAAAGTCTTAAAAAGGGAATTGCATTCTATGAAAAAGCTTTGACCTTAGTGGATATTCAGGATAATTCGGCGATCAAACATATCGATACTGTCACTGTGAAACCTGGTAAAGAAGCGGAACTTAAGCAACTCATTCAGGAGATGGATGCAGCTGGCTTGCTCACTCAAAAGTATAAATAGTAGACTAACTGGAAAATGATTTTTCGACACTAAATTTTTAATGGTAACAAAAAAGAGCCAATCGGCTCTTTTTGTTTTATTCTCCTTCAAAGGCATCTTTTATATGGTCAAAGAAGCCTTTTTTCTTTGGATTGACTTTCAAGTCACCTGCAGCTGCGAACTCTTTAAGGGCTGCTTTTTGGCGGTCGTTCAAACCTGTCGGAGTCACGACATTAACTGTAACATATTGGTCACCAACGGCACCGCCACGAAGGCTCGGTGCTCCCTTACCACGTAGACGGAATTTCTTGCCAGTCTGAGTTCCTTCTGGGATGACCAATTCAACATCTCCATGCACGGTTGGAATTTCCACAGTATCACCAAGAGCTGCTTGGACAAAGTTGAGGTTCAGATTGTAGAAGATAGTCGTTCCTTCACGTTCAAACTTATCACTAGCTTCCACAGAAACCACTACATACAAATCTCCGTAAGGTCCACCATTAAAGCCTGCTTCACCTTGACCCGCTAGGCGGATTTGTTGGCCTGTTTCCACACCAGCAGGGATCTTCACATGTACGCTATGAGCTTGTTTTTCATGACCTGTTCCGTGACAAGTTGTACATGGATCTTTGATTTCTTTTCCGCGACCATGACAGACATCACAGGTTACTTGGCGACGCATCATACCAAGCGGAGTCTGTGTATCGACGTTAATAACACCAGCGCCATGACAGCGTCCACAAGTGACTGGACTTGTCCCTGGCTTAGCACCAGATCCATTACATGTACGACAGCTGGCTTCACGATTGTATTTAACTTCCTTTTCTGTTCCGAAGATAGCTTCTTCAAAGGTCAAGTTCACACGATACTGGAGGTCATCCCCTTGACGAGGAGCGTTTGGATTGCGCGAAGCTCCGCCTCCACCGAAGAAACTTGAGAAAATATCCTCAAAACCACCGAAGCCACCTGCTCCGTCAAAGCCGCCAAAACCACCGGCACCACCAAAGCCACCGTTGGCACCCGCAGCACCATACTGGTCGTAGGCTGCACGTTTTTGGTCGTCACTCAAAGTCTCATAGGCTTCTTGAACTTCCTTATATTTTTCCTCAGCACCAGGCTCCTTGTTGATATCTGGGTGGTATTTTTTGGAAAGCTTACGATAAGCCTTTTTGATCTCGTCTGCCGAAGCGTTTTTTGACACCCCCAGACGATCATAAAATTCAGTATTGTTCATACAAGATACTAAGAGCGAACAGAAAGCGACTGAAATTTAGGAAACCGATAAGAAATCCTGATTTCTTAGGAGGTTTATCTAATTTCCAAGCTTTCCGCTCGAGTTCAATTACGAACACCCTTATTCCTTTCTATTAGTCTTACGGAACGAAACCTCAATCTAGGTCGGGTTCAATTCCTTTCTTTTATATCAATGAGAAAAACTCAAATAAATTAGGTTCAACCCCTTTTTATCGAAAAACAGAGGCTGGGTTGCAACCTCTGGATTTCTTCTTATACTTACTAGTTCGAGTTTTAAAAATCAAACTAGTAATGCTTAACTGAGTTTCCGCTAAAAACTTCGGAAAAAAGATAAGCCATCTTTTGTGCATCGCACAAGGCGATGGCTTCCTATTTTTCTTTCGTTTTCTTAACGCCTCAACATCTTACCGAATTGAGCACGCCCTAACCTCTTGGTGAAAAAGACAAATCTTCCTAGAAACTAAAGTGTCTGCGTCAGATTTCCTATTTTCACTGTGAGGTTTTAACGGGCTTTGCATCTTATTTTTCAGTAAACTCTCCGTCTACGACGTCATCGCCTGCGTTTCCTGTTGCTTGTGCGCCTTCTGCTCCTGCTTGAGCTTGTTGGGCTGCCGCGGCTTGTTCGTAGAGTTTAACAGCAAGGCCTTGAGCTTTTTCGTTCAATGCTTCAAGTTTTGCTTTCATTTCGTCCAAGTTGTTGTCTTCTTGAGCTTTCTTAAGGTCATCAAGGGCAGCTTGAGCAGCGTCACGTTCTGCATCGAAGCCTTTTCCTTCAGTTTCCTTGATTGTCTTTTCAGTCGCAAAGATTGCTTGGTCTACTTCGTTACGAAGGTCAACTTCTTCTTTACGTTTCTTATCTGCTTCAGCGTTTGCTTCTGCATCTTTCATCATGCGGTCGATTTCTTCATCAGTCAAACCAGAGTTAGATTGGATAACAATAGTTTGTTCTTTTTGAGTTCCAAGATCTTTAGCCTTAACAGATACGATACCGTTCTTGTCGATGTCAAATGTTACTTCGATTTGTGGGATACCACGAGGAGCAGCTGGGATGTCTGTCAATTGGAAACGTCCAAGAGTCTTGTTATCTGCGGCCATTGGGCGTTCACCTTGAAGAACGTGGATATCAACGGCTGGTTGGTTGTCTGCCGCAGTTGAGAAGACTTGTGATTTAGATGTTGGGATTGTAGTGTTGCGGTCGATAAGTTTTGTGAAGACTCCACCCATTGTTTCGATACCAAGTGACAATGGCGTTACATCAAGAAGGACAACGTCTTTCACATCACCAGTGATGACACCACCTTGGATGGCAGCACCCATAGCAACAACTTCGTCAGGGTTTACTGATTTGTTTGGCTCTTTACCAGTTTCAGCCTTAACAGCTTCTACAACAGCTGGGATACGAGTTGAACCACCAACAAGGATAACTTCGTCGATTTCTGACAAGCTCAAACCTGCATCTGAAAGGGCTTGACGAACTGGAACTTTTGTACGTTCAACAAGATCACGAGTCAAATCGTCAAATTTCGCACGAGTCAAAGTCATTTCCAAGTGAAGAGGTCCAGCTTCACCAGCAGTGATAAATGGCAAGCTGATTTGAGTTGAAGTTACACCAGAAAGGTCTTTCTTAGCTTTTTCAGCCGCATCTTTCAAACGTTGCATTGCCATCTTGTCAGTAGACAAGTCAATACCGTTTTCTTTCTTGAATTCTGCTACCAAGTGGTCGATGATTTTTTGGTCAAAGTCGTCACCACCAAGTTTGTTGTCCCCTGCAGTTGACAATACGTCGAAGACACCGTCACCCAATTCAAGGATAGATACGTCGAATGTACCACCACCAAGGTCGAATACCAAGATTTTTTCTTCTTTGTCAGTCTTGTCCAAACCGTAAGCGAGTGCTGCTGCAGTTGGCTCGTTAACGATACGTTCTACTTCAAGACCAGCGATTTTACCAGCGTCTTTTGTTGCTTGACGTTGAGCATCGTTGAAGTAAGCTGGGACTGTGATAACTGCTTTTGTTACTTTTTCACCAAGGTATTCTTCAGCGTAGCCTTTCAAGTATTGAAGAATCATAGCTGAGATTTCTTGTGGAGTATATTCTTTTCCGTTAGCAGAAACTTTTTCAGAAGTTCCCATCTTAGATTTGATAGAGATAACTGTATCTGGGTTTGTAACTGCTTGACGTTTTGCGGCATCACCAACGATGATTTCTCCATTTTTGAATGATACTACAGATGGAGTTGTACGGTTTCCTTCTGGGTTTGCGATGATTTTGCTTTCAGTTCCTTCAAGAACTGCAACTGCTGAGTTTGTTGTACCTAAGTCAATACCGATAATTTTAGACATGTGTTTTTCTCCTTAAATTTTAATTCGAATTTTGATTTTTTGATATTTCCCTTAAGTGGTGGGGACGTGAGCAACTCCCTTTGGGATTTCATCACTTATTTTTGAGCCTATTGTCTCAAAAATCCCCTGTTTCAGTAGCCAAAGCTACTGAAACTTTCACCACGGCGGGAAATATCTTCCTTGCAAGCCTCCGGCTTGCTTTTTATCTTTCTTCATAGTTTATTGTCGTTTCGGACAAGTTTCCTATTATGTTACGATACGAGGAGTCGAAATCGATATTATTTCGACGACGAGTTAGTAAGGAGGCTAGGCAAACGCCATAGCGATTGCCGTTTTCTGACGAGTTACTCTAGCTACCGTCAGAATTGCCGAATCGAACACGCCCTAAGCTCTGGGTAAAAAAGATAGATTTTCTTGTGTTCATCGAACACTTCGTCAATCTCCTATTTTTACTGTGAGCTTTTTACGGGCTTTGTATCTTAGTTATAAACCACCACCATGGCTGGGCGTAGGATGCGATCATGGAGTTTGTAGCCTTTTTGGAAGACTTGGGCGATGGTATCTGCTGGATGTTCATCGTCTGCTGGGAGAGTTTGGATGGCCATGTGATAGTTATGGTCAAATTCACCGTCAGCAGCGATTTCTTCGATTCCTTCTTCTTTCAAAGCATGAATCAAGCTTTCTTGCACCATCTCCAAGCCTTTTTTGACATCGTCTTTCAAACCTTCAACAGCAAGCGCACGTTCTAAGTTGTCGAGCGAAGGAAGGATAGCCTTTCCTAGGTCTTGGCTACGATAACGTTGCAAGTTTTGACGCTCTTCATTGGCACGGCGTTGAATATTCTGCATTTCTGCATGAGCGCGAAGGTATTTGTTTTCGAACTCATCCGCGCGTTCATTTGCCAAGTCCAACTCAGACTTCTCAGGAGTTGTTTCTTCAGTTGTTTCCACAACTTCCTCTTCTTTCATTTCTTCGTTCTTTTTATCTTGGGCCATTTTCGCCTCCTTTAATGATTTCAAAATTAATTTACTTCGTAATGATTACTGCTTAGGTAGCGATAAAAATCCGTCAACTTCATGGTCAATACGCGGTTGACTACATTGACTTGGTTGACCAATTGCTGATAATCCAGATTGACTGGACCGATAATCGCCAAAATTCCAAAACCACGATAAGGGATGAGGAATTTACTGCTAATCACTGCTAGATCAACTAGACAAGACTCTTGACTGTCCGCAACACGCACATTTTGCATCTGATCTTCATGCAGACTTTCACGAATCTCTAGGGCCACCTTTTGCGGTTGGTCAAAGAACTGATAGGCTGCTAGATTGGCAAAATTTAAGAGATTGACTTTTCCCGCTACCACAATATTTTCGTTGAACATTTCCCTAAAGATATGTTCAAAGAGATCCATGACATTGTCCGTTGTCGTAAAGTAACGCTGGATAATCTGTGGAATCTCCGTCCGAATCTTGTAGTGAATATCTAGAACGGTATGACCGAGGAAACGTTCCTGAATGATGCTCTTCAGTTTCAGCAAATCTTCCTGCAAGAAGTTCCTTGGAATCAGAAACTGACTGGTAACCGTTCGGGACTCGTCTAGGGTAAATACTGCCAAGGCTGTATGTTGTCCCAAAACAACGATATCAAAGGCTGTCAATCGTTGCCTGCTCGGCTCAACATCCAGAGCCACTACCGTACAGCCACTCAGGTCTGTCAGTAGATTAGCAGCCTCTTGCAGAATATCCTCCAGTTTGAAGAACTCCTGATCAAAGGCTTTGACAATCTCGTATACCTCATTTTCAGCCAGTCTGTCAAAAGCAAGCGAGTGTTTCACATAGTACTGAAATCCCGCGACACTTGGCATCCGACCGCTTGAGGTATGAGCCTTCTCAAGCAAACCCTGCTTCTCTAGAGCTGCCATGTCATTACGAATGGTAGCACTACTAGAATTAATAGACTCTTGTAGCGCCTTGGATCCGACAGGTTCGTGCGTTTTGGTAAAGATGTCAATAATCAGATTTAAAATATCCTGCTGACGCTCTGTAACCATCTCATCACTCCTCTCCGTCCAATCGATTAGCACTCGATACATCCAAGTGCTAATTCATGATTCTATTATACACCCTTAGAAGAGAATGTCAAGACAAAAACTCAAAAATTTAGCACTCTTTTGCCAAGAGTGCTAAAAATCAGTCTGAAGACCTAGAATCTTACTTCTCATCTACTTGGCATTTCCTTTTAAGTCTGAAAAAACCATAGATTAGATAAGAAATTAAACAAGTGTATAAAACGAAAATAATAAAGAAAGACTGAGACAAGTTTTCTCGATACAAACTCATGCAAACAACAAGACCACCTGAAAAAGTGGCTATACAGGAACGAAGTCTAGACCGCATAACTTCCCATCTGAGACCCTTACTCATATAGACTTTCTCCTCTGAAAGTATATCAGAAGTTGGTTTACGAAGAATTGAACAAAAACCTGTTTCTATCAATTCCCAACCGCTATTTCTAAAATCTTGCAGTTCATGCTTATACTTTTTAAGAAATCTAGAATCATAGATACGGTAGATGACATCGTCAGGTTGGCATTGGCAAAAATAGAAAAAACCAAAACGACTCGTTCTATATCTCCAGCCTTTCAAGTGCATCTCACGCAAATACTCTTCTTCCTTGTCCAAATCAACAATGGTAAAAATCCGAAATTGCTTTTTATTGATCATGACTTCCCCTCCAATTTTGAGCATACCTAGCCTATCATAAATCTGATAATTCCTTCTTTTTATGCCATAACTTCCAGCTAATATAGGCAACTATTAACAAAAGGATTAAAGACCAGAAAACATCTAGCCCGACCGCAAGAAAACTCCATAGACCATACGCATTACTTCTATTGAGCAATTTAAGTAAGAATGGTATATGTATGGCTAGCAAAAGTAAAACAGGTACTAATCGCAGTCTTAAAATGCGATTAACCATAGCTAACTTCCCAGTAGCATCGTTATAAATTTCAAACTCTGCATCCGATTCAATTTCAGAATGTGCTTTTCTAAAATAGGAAAAACTATTAAAGTCTGTAATATGCTCCCAACCACAATCTTTAAATAGTTGTAAATAGGAGGATCTCTCTGATTTTTCCATCGGGTAAAAATCCAACTGATAAGACACCTGCTCAGGCTGACACTTTTCAAAGGTATACTTGACTACAAACAATAAGATAGAATAGCTTACTTTCCTAAGTTTCCAGCCCTCAGCATGCATTTCTCTAAAGTATAGAGCCTCACTCTCATAATCCGCAATTGTAAAAATTCGGTAAACAATTTTCTTTTCCATCATCCTTCCTCCCGACTATTTCTGTAGAGCCGTTCAATACGTTTCAATTCAATATCTAAAACTTTTCGTCCCAAGTCTGTGATCTGATAGATTTTACGTTTTTCCTCTTCTCGGACAAAGGAAATCAAGCCATCCTTTTCCATCTTTGACAAGGTCCCATACATAGTTCCAGGACTAATCGAAACTTGCGAATCTGTCATTTCCTTGACCTTTTGTGTGATACCATATCCATGGTTCTCCTTCTGTAAACAAAACAAGATATAAAAACCTGTTTCAGTCATGGGAAGGTAAACACGCCTGATCTTATCTGTTAATTCCATTTAATCACACCTCCTATTTAGTTTGATATATCGCACCTCGTTATATAAACTATATCACATCTCGATATAAAATGCAAAAAAAGATCACCCTCAGGCAATCTTTCTTCTATATTAGTAAAGATCTAAATAATTATCAACTTCCCATTGTGAAACAAAGGTCGCATAGCTAGCCCACTCGATACGTTTGGCTTCAAGGAAACTAGTGTAGATGTGTTCACCTAGGGCTGCCTTGACCACTTCATCCTCAGTCAAGGCTTTCAAGGCGTTGTGAAGCGTTGATGGAAGGTCAGTAATTCCAGCTTCCTTACGCTCTTCCGCTGTCATGATATAGATATTTTCTTCGATAGGAGCTGGTGCTTCGATTTTGTTTTCAATACCATGCAAACCAACTTCCAATAGAACTGCCATAGCGATGTATGGGTTTGCCATCGGGTCCACTGAACGCAACTCAAGACGAGTTCCCATACCACGTGAAGCTGGTACGCGCACAAGTGGCGAACGGTTACGACCAGCCCAAGCAATGTAAACAGGCGCTTCATAACCTGGAACCAAACGTTTGTATGAGTTAACTGTTGGGTTCATGATAGCAGTATAGTTGTAAGCATGCTTGATCAAACCACCAAGGAAATGGTAGGCCGTTTCAGATAACTGCATTCCTTTTGAATCATTTGGATCAAAGAAGGCATTGTTTCCTTCCGCATCAAACAAGGACATATTACAGTGCATACCTGAGCCAGCAATACCAAATTTCGGTTTAGCCATAAAGGTTGCGTAAAGGCCATGTTTGCGAGCAATGGTTTTAACAACGAGTTTAAAGATTTGAATCTTGTCACAGGCACGGAGGACTTCATCATACTTGAAGTCAATTTCATGTTGTCCAACCGCAACCTCGTGGTGACTCGCTTCTACTTCAAATCCCATTTTGGTCAAGACATTCACGATTTCACGACGCGTATTGTCTGCAAGGTCAGTAGGGGCCAAGTCGAAGTAGCCACCCTTGTCATTTACCTCAAGAGTTGGATCCCCATTTTCATCCAACTTAAATAGGAAGAATTCTGGTTCTGGACCAAGGTTGAAGGATTTGAATCCTACTTCTTCCATATGACTAAGTGCACGCTTCAGATTACCACGTGGGTCACCTGCAAAGGGTTCGCCTTCTGTTGTATAGACATCACAGATCAAACCTGCAACACTTCCATTTTCATCTCCCCAAGGGAAGACTGTCCATGTATCCAAGTCTGGGTACAAGTACATATCTGACTCATTGATACGTACAAAACCTTCAATAGAAGAGCCATCAAACATGGCTTTGTTTGACAAGACCTTATCTAACTGTTCGTCTGTAGCAGGAATTTCGACGTTTTTCATGGTTCCCAGAATATCTGAAAACATGAGACGGATAAAGGTAACATTTTTTTCCTTGACTTCACGACGAATATCTGCAGCTGTGATTGGCATGGGTTTTCTCCTTAATATATGACTACTTGCGATTGCCTAACCGCGACCAAAGGGTGACCGTACTGAAGCAAAGCGCCCCTGCTGGAGGAGTTCATTGTGGAGTGCACGACGCACTTCCGTCTGACTCACAGCTTTCTTGGACTTCGCCTCGCGTTCAGCATATTTTTTCTTAATCGCAGCAATATTATGACCTTCAGAGATATAATCTTTGATTTCAAGCAGACGATCCATGTCATTCAAAGAATACATGCGACGGTTCCCTTCGTTTCGATCAGGTTTGATCAACTCTTGATCTTCATAATAACGAATCTGACGCGCCGAGAGATCGGTCAATTTCATAACACTGCCGATAGGAAAAACAGCCATATTTCGGCGAAATTCTCTTTCCTTCATTTACAATTTCCTTCTTCCTGTCTATTATAGTCTAAAAAAAGACATACGTCAACGAATAATGTCATAAAATGTAACATTATTTTCTTTTTTTCTCCCAAAAGAGTTTCAGTTGCTCAATATCATAATTTACAAGGATTGCGACAAAAACTCCCATAAATGTTTCAAATACGCGCGCAAACACGTACAAAAATGTTTCTCCGCTTGGTATTGATAGGGTAATAATCAACATAGCCGCCACACCACCGATAACTCCTGCCTTGTTGTTCATGGCGACATTTGTCATAATGGTTAACATGGTGCAAATCGGAACAACTAGTAAGGTTACCCAAAAGGCTCCATGAAATAAAGTGTTTAAGAGGAAAAAGACAAGGGCGTAAAAACCGCCAATGCTATTTCCTAAGATACGCGAAGTTCCAAAATGGACACTCTTATCAAAGCTCTCTCGTAGACTGAAGACCGCTGTTAGTGCTCCGATTTGAAGGCCCTTCCAGCCAAAAAAACCAAAAATCAAGAGAACTATAAATACTGCAATCCCTGTTTTGAAGGTTCGCATCCCAAGCTTGAACTGTGACTTATCAAATTTATATTTTTTAAAATAACTCATAATCTCAACTTTCTACTACCATTTTAACATAAATTAGTTGATTTTATGAGCCAAAATCAATAGGAAGCGTTTTTAATTTTTGGCTATAAAAAAGAGGAAACAGAGTTCCTCTTTTCTATGATTTCATCTAAGAAAGCTTATTTTTCAGTCAAAGCTGCCAATCCTGGCAATACTTTACCTTCAAGGAGTTCCATTGATGCTCCACCACCAGTAGAGATCCATGAGAACTTGTCTGCACGGCCAAGGTTGATGGCTGCAGCAGCTGAGTCAC
>CAJPPL010000012.1:0-57442 GCA_905372585.1 Streptococcus oralis | reverse complement strand
ATACTCTAAAACATTACACAGATTATAGAGATGTTAAGGAGCACGTGCGTAGTCGAGAAGAGAAAGTTGACCGACGTTTTGAAGATGGAAAAACCTTGTAGAAATTTCTGATGCTTTCAATCTAGTCTTGATTTCAGTACAGAGAGAACAGTTGTCTTTATATCTGGAGAGATAACCTTTTCTAGGAATCGCTGGCGAAAGGGGAAGAGAAACTTCACTGTAAAAATAATTATAAATATATTGACAAATATAATTATAATGGTATAATAGAAGTATAGAAAAACAGGAGGATATCAAATGAAGATTATCACATTTGCTGCCATTAAAGGCGGTGTTGGAAAAACAACTTTGACATTTAATTATGGAGAATGGTTGGCCAAGAAAGGTCATAAGGTTCTCTTTATAGACTTAGACCATCAGTGTAATTTGACTCAGTGTTACAATATCTATGAGAGCAAGAATACAATTGCCAATGCTTTTAAAGGTGGCGATGTAGATATTAAGCAAGTCAAGGAAAATATCAGTCTAATTCCAGGCTCGGTGCAACTTGATACTGTAGAACGAGATCTGGAGAACAGCGATAAGAAAAACATGTTACTTTATCTTTGGCTAGAGGATAACTACGAAAAGAAAAAGTTGGATCAGTTTGACTATATCTTGATTGATTGTAGACCAGACTTTGCGACAGCTACTAAAAATGCTGTTGCGGTCAGTCACGCTATTATTAGTCCCTTGACTCCTTCAGAGTTTGGTTATAATGCCAAATTCAATCTATCAACTCGGTTAGAAGCATTCAGAAAGGATGTAATTGACTATCGTACAAGGGAATCATACATTACTGCTGAGCTATATTTCTTAGCAAATATGATCCGGCCGAACTATGGATCATCAAGAGAGTTACTGGAAGCTCTGGGACTTGAAGCTAAAGAGAAGGGAACAGACAACCTTCTAGGCATCGTACCAGCAAAAGAGTTATTCAATCATTCCACGATTGATAAGATCTCTATTGCAGATATGAAGGAGAATCCTGAGCTTTATCAAAAACACAAAAAGTTTTTCACTGAGCTGGAGCAGACTTTTTCAAAAATTTATGATACAATATAATTATATTTATAAACACAAATACAATTATAAATATAATTAGAAGGAGATTGTCATGGCATTCACACCAAAAGAAAAAGAGATTTCGCAGATTATCGAAGCAACCCATCAACCTGAGCAGATTTCAGATGTAGCCAGCTTTGAAAGTTTTGAACGTAAGAAACAATTTCAGTTTACTTTGAAACCAAGCAATCGGAAAAAATTGGATAAAATTGCTAAAGCAGCTGGGGCAAAGTCTGCATCAGATTACCTTGATAAGCTAATCGAAAGTTTATCGTTATAATTATAATTATACTTATACTTATAATCAAACAACCTTCCCAATAAGGGAAGGCTTTTATTTTTGAAAGAGTCTTGTAGAAAGTTTGTGATGTTTTCAATCTAGTCATGATTTCAGTACAATAGAGAGTATGTTTAGATTTGATGAAAAAGAATTTGTCGCAGAACTAGATCGCAAACGGGAGCAGCAATTCCTGAAGCAAGTAAGAGATTACGACGAGCAGATAGCTCCTTCCATGAGACTGAGGGGATATAAGCGGATAGATAGCACAGAGAGGACAGTTGTCTTTACATTTGGAGAGGTGACCTTTTCTAGAAATCGCTGGCGAAAGGGAAAGAAAAGCTGTTATCCCGTAGATGAGTGGCTAGGTCTAGAAAAGTATATGCGTTATTCTCCTGAGTTGATTTTTCACATGGCAAAGCACGCTTCTGTTTTATCCTACCGTGAAGTTTGTCGAACAGTTAAGATGGCTTATCGCTTGGAGATAACAAAAGATGCTGTGTTGAAGTCTGTAAAAATGGCAGGTAGGCTCTTTTCGGAGAGAGAATGTTATCGGCTTTTTAAAGGTGATGAGCAGCCTAAAAAAATCCAGGCAGAAAAAATTTACCTGGAGGGAGATGGTGTGCTTGTCAAGACAACATCAAGCAATGATGAACGACACAATACAGACTTAGCCCATTTTCTGATTCATACGGGAGCGAAGAAGATTGGAAAAAATCGGTATGTACTCGAGAATAAGCATGAAATTATCCATACAAGCCATGAGCAAGCAAAGGAAGAATTGATAGACTATCTCTACAATCATTTTGAAATCACTGATCGAACTCTTCTTATCACTAACTCGGACAATGGTATAGGATATACTCGAAGAGTATTTCAAGAAATCAAGAAAGCTCTACGGATTAAACGTCATGAGCATTTCTGGGATGCTTATCATGTCAATGAAGAATTAAAAAGATTCCTGAAGCCGTACCCATCTACACTACTTGATCTTGCTTTTAAGGCCATCAAAAATCATCAGAAGAGCCTGCTTCAGACCGTACTAGATACAGTTGAATCTCTCATAGAAAGCCAGGAAGTTCTTGATAATTTTTACAATTTTCGTAAGAAATTGTTAAGAAATTTCTGTGACACTAGACCACCTAAACTTAGAGGATTGTCCTCACGTGGTATCGGGGTAATGGAAAGTCAGCATCGAAAGGTCACTTACCGCATGAAACATCGAGGGATGTATTGGTCCATCGAAGGGGCTTGCACCATGTCCAGGATGATTCTTATTGAACGAATTGATCAGCTATACGAGCTGTTTTTTGGAGCTTGGAGACAAGAGTATGAAGAATTTAGGAATACGGGATTAGGCGCAGGGTTTCGTATTAACCATAAACCACACGGCGCTGTCATCAGAAAAAGAGGACATAAATAGAATTGGAGGGCAAACAAAAGCCTCTAAAAAAAGAATTTTTAGAGGTGTTTTTGTCATGTTTTTATGCAAAACAGTTGCTTTTTTGTCTAATGTGTGTTACAATAATAAAGTAAATAAAAACGAAAAAGGTGTAGAAGCAGCAACTCCTACACCACCGATTAAGACAAACACACACTTTGCTTAATCAGTCAAACAATATTGTAGCATAAAAAGTGCAATATAGTCAAGGGCTGGGGTAAAGTGAGGAACTTTTTCCAGTTTTTTTGTCTGAAAAATCTCGCTTTATTATTGAGTTATAAGGATATTTGATTGTTCCCAAAAATTTAGACACAAACAATTCTAAAAATAAGCTTGACAAGTAGTTGAAAAATGATATAATTTAAACATTCAGAAAGTAATCTTGCTCATTTTTTAGAGAGTCTGTGGTTGGTGAAAGCAGATAGATGAAATTGATGAAATTGGGCTGAATGTACTTAAGAATTTGAAATCATAAAAATTCGGTGAGCACACCTTACAGTGCAACTCGTTATTGCGAGAAAGAGCGATAGGAATATTTCCTATAATTGAGGTGGTACCGCGCATCGACGTCCTCACACAAGTTTTTTGTGTGAGGACTTTTTCTATGGGGAGGAAAGATATTGGAATTTAAACGATGGCATCGCTTGATGATGTGATTTAACAAGTTAAGGTAAAAGAATTAAGGAGAAAGAAAAATGAAAAATAAACGTTTGATTGGAATTGTCGCTGGATTAGCAGTATTGGTAGTGGCTAGCTTGATTTATTCATCAATGAACAAGCCAGCAGCTAAAGAAGAGCAAAAGGTCGCTAAGGTTGGTGTCCTTCAATTTGTTAGTCACCCATCCTTGGACTTGATTTACCAAGGAATTCAAGATGGACTAGCTGAAGAAGGCTATAAGGACGACCAAGTAAAAATCGACTTTATGAACTCTGAAGGCGATCAGAGCAAGGTTGTAACCATGAGTAAACAATTGGTAGCAAATGGAAACGATGTAGTTGTTGGGATTGCAACACCAGCAGCTCAAGGACTTGCAAGTGCTACTAAAGATCTACCAGTTATCATGGCTGCTATTACAGACCCAATCGGTGCTAACTTGGTCAAAGATTTGAAAAAACCAGGTGGCAACATTACAGGGGTGTCAGACCACAACCCAGCTGAACAGCAAGTGGAATTGATTAAAACTTTGACACCAAATGTCAAAACAATCGGTGCTCTTTACTCAAGTAGCGAAGATAACTCAAAAACACAGGTAGAAGAATTCAAGGCTTATGCTGAAAAAGCAGGTTTGACAGTCGAAACATTTGCCGTTCCATCAACCAATGAAATTGCTTCAACAGTTAATGTCATGACAAGTAAGGTTGATGCGATTTGGGTTCCAATTGACAACACCATCGCATCAGCATTCTCAACAGTTGTTTCAAGCAACCAAACAGCTAAAAAGCCAATCTACCCAAGTGCTACTGCCATGGTAGAAGCAGGTGGATTAGCATCTGTAGTAGTTGACCAACACGATCTTGGAGTGGCTACTGGTAAGATGATTGCCAAAGTTTTGAAAGGTGAAAAACCAGCTGATACGCCAGTTAATGTATTTTCAACTGGTAAGTCAGTGATTAACAAAAAACTAGCGCAGGAACTTGGTATCACCATTCCTGAGTCCGTTCTAAAAGAAGCAGGACAAGTGATTGAATAAAGATAAAGGAGGAGCTGGGCACATCTCCTCCCATTTTTACTAAAGAAAGAAATGAGTGAAAGATTATGATAGTATCCATTATTTCTCAGGGGATGGTCTGGGCGATTTTAGGTTTGGGAATCTTTATGACTTTTCGAATTTTGAATTTTCCAGATATGACTACTGAAGGTTCTTTTCCTCTTGGGGGAGCAGTAGCTGTAACCTTGATAACACAGGGAGTCAACCCATTTTTAGCAACCCTAGCCGCAGTAGGAGCGGGCTGTCTAGCTGGAATGGCGACCGGTCTCTTATATACCAAAGGAAAAATCCCAACCCTCTTATCAGGGATTCTGGTCATGACTTCTTGCCATTCCATCATGCTCATGATTATGGGGCGTGCCAATCTGGGGCTTCTTGGAACCAAGCAAATTCAGGATGTCTTGCCTTTCGATTCAGACCTTAACCAACTCCTGACTGGATTAATCTTTGTAGCTCTTGTTATTGGCCTTATGCTCTTTTTCCTGGATACTAAACTAGGTCAAGCCTACATCGCTACAGGTGATAATCCTGATATGGCTCGTAGTTTTGGAATTCATACTGGTCGTATGGAACTCATGGGATTGGTTCTTTCAAATGGGATCATCGCACTTGCAGGGGCCTTAATTGCTCAACAAGAAGGATATGCGGATGTTTCTCGAGGAATTGGAGTGATTGTCGTAGGGCTTGCTAGCTTGATTATTGGGGAGGTTTTGTTCAAGAGTTTGACCTTGGCAGAGCGACTCATGACCATCGTAGTAGGATCTATTGCTTATCAGTTCCTCGTATGGGGAGTGATTGCTCTTGGGTTTAATACAAGTTATCTTCGTTTGTACAGCGCCTTGATTTTGGCAGTTTGTCTCATGATTCCAACCTTCAAAAGCAAATACCTGAAAGGAGTCAAGTTTAGCAAATGACAGCAATTGTAGAATTAAAAAATGCTACAAAAGTCATCACGAATGGCTTTGACGAGGAAAAAATCATTCTGAATGATGTTTCTCTTGAAATTTTCGAACATGATTTCATTACCATCCTAGGGGGAAATGGAGCAGGGAAGTCAACGCTTTTTAACACGATTGCAGGTACCTTACCTTTGACAAGTGGAAGTATTCGTATCATGGGCGAGGACGTGACGAATTTTTCACCTGAAAAGCGGGCTAAGTACTTGTCTCGCGTCTTTCAGGATCCTAAGATGGGTACGGCTCCCCGTATGACAGTGGCGGAAAATCTCTTGATTGCCAAGTTTCGTGGTGAGAAGAGAGGACTCCTGCCTAGAAGGCTTTCAAGCCATAGGGAAGAGTTTCAGGCTACCATTGAAAAAGTGGGAAATGGTCTTGAAAAGCATCTAGATACTCCGATTGAGTTTCTATCAGGTGGACAACGTCAGGCCTTGAGTCTCTTGATGGCAACCTTGAAGCGACCTGAGTTGCTCTTGTTGGATGAACACACAGCAGCTCTTGACCCAAAGACCAGTGTGGCCTTGATGGAATTAACAGATGACTTTGTCAGCAAGGATCATCTGACAGCCTTGATGATTACCCACCATATGGAGGATGCACTGAAGTATGGAAATCGTCTGATAGTCATGAAGGAAGGTCGTATCATCCAAGACCTCAATAAAGAAGAAAAAGCTAAGATGAAAATTTCAGACTACTATCAATTATTTGAATAGATGAGTGAAGTAATCATCAAAAAATAGTGAAAATTAACTTAGAAACATGGAAGTGTTTCTGAGTTTTTTATCTCCTCTTTCTATCTAGAAAAATAAGGCAAAGAGAATTACGGAAAGCGTATGAAATGGTTTACTTTTTTTCAGAAATAAGCTATACTAGTTTACGTGAAACTATGATAAGATGGAGGTATTGTGGATGGTTGACAAGCAAGTCATTGAAGAAATCAAAAACAATGCCAACATTGTGGAAGTCATAGGTGATGTGATTTCTTTACAGAAGGCTGGACGGAACTATTTAGGGCTCTGTCCTTTTCATGGTGAAAAGACCCCCTCTTTCAACGTAGTTGAGGACAAGCAGTTTTATCACTGTTTTGGATGTGGGCGCTCAGGAGATGTCTTTAAATTCATCGAAGAATACCAAGGTGTGTCCTTCATGGAAGCCGTTCAGCTCTTAGGAGAGCGCGTCGGTATTCAACTAGCTATGCCTGTTCAGTCTCGTCCCCAACAAGCTTCCCCTCATCAAGCTCTATATGATATGCATGAAGAAGCGGCCCGCTTTTACCATGCCATCCTCATGACGACCAAGATGGGAGAAGAAGCAAGGGCTTACCTCTACAAACGCGGATTGACAGATGATGTTCTAAAGCACTTCCAGATTGGACTAGCTCCAGCAGAGAGAACTTATCTCTATCAACGTTTGGCTGACAAGTTTGAGGAAAAGGATTTATTGGATTCGGGCTTGTTTTATCTGTCAGATGGTAATCAATTTTATGATACTTTTTTTGGACGGATCATCTTTCCTTTGACCAATGACAAGGGGCAGGTTATTGCATTTTCAGGTCGTATCTGGCAAGAAACGGATAGTCAGACTGCCAAATATAAAAATAGTCGCTCGACTGCAATTTTTAACAAGAGTTACGAATTGTATCATTTGGACAAGGCAAAAAAGGGAACTGGTAAGATTACAGAGCTCTATCTGATGGAAGGCTTCATGGATGTGATCGCAGCCTACCGTGCTGGTATAGAAAATGCTGTAGCTTCCATGGGAACAGCCTTAAGCAAGGAGCATGTTGACCACCTTAAACGCTTTACCAAAAAAATTGTTCTCAGCTATGATGGTGACAAGGCAGGGCAGGCAGCAACAGCCAAGGCTCTAGAGGAATTAAAAGACTTCTCAGTGGAAGTTGTTCGAGTACCTGATGCCATGGACCCAGATGAGTATTTGCAAAAGAATTCTGCTGAAGACCTGGCTTACCTTTTAACCAAGACTCGGATTAGTCCTATAGAGTTCTATATTCACCAGCTCAAGCCAGAAAATAGTGATAACTTGCAGGCGCAAATCGAATTCATTGAAAAGATTGCGCCCCTAATCGCCAAAGAAAAGTCTATCACTGCCCAGAATTCTTATATCCACATTCTAGCAGATAATCTCCCTTCCTTTGATTACCAGCAGGTGGAACAGATAGTAAATGAAAATCGAATTGTTCAAAGGCAGGAAAGAGTCAAAGAGGAGCAACCTCCAGCAGCGATTAGTTTACCTGTAACGCGACAACTGACAGCAGTCATGAGAGCAGAGGCTCATCTCCTTTATAGGATGGCTGAGAATCCAGTTGTTCTAAATGACTACCGATTAAGGGAAGATTTTTTCTTTGATACCCCAGAATTTCAGATTCTTTACGAATTATTAAGTGAGCAGGGAGAAATCGGCTCAGAGGAGCTTTCTCATCAGACGCCTGAGGTTGAAAATGCTTGGTATCACGTGCTTAGTCTGGATTTGCCAGCTGAGATGTCGCCTCAAGAGCTAGTAGAAGTAGAAGCGACTCGAAACCGTGCCCTCCTCAGCAAGGACAACTTACGAATTAAAAAGAAAGTGCAGGAAGCTAGTCATGTAGGAGATACAGACACAGCCTTGGAAGAATTGCAACGATTGATTTCCCAAAAGAGAAGAATGGAGTAATAATGGCAACAAAACAAAAAGAAGTAACCACATTTGATGTGCAAGTAGCAGACTTTATCCGTAACCACAAAAAAACAGGAACAGCAACAGATGACGAAATCAATTCAAGTCTGGTTATTCCTTTCACCCTCGATGCAGACGGCATTGAAGACCTTTTGCAACGGATTCAGGATGCTGGAATTTCTATCACAGATAATGAAGGAAATCCAAGTGCGCGTGTGCTTAGTGCAGAAGAAGAACCAGAACTCAGTGATGAGGACTTGATTGGCTCAACTTCTGCCAAGGTTAATGACCCAGTCCGTATGTATTTGAAGGAAATCGGGGTCGTTCCTCTCTTGACCAACGAAGAGGAAAAAGAATTGGCCCTAGCAGTTGAGGCTGGTGATATTGAAGCCAAACAACGTCTTGCAGAAGCCAACCTTCGTTTGGTGGTTTCGATTGCTAAGCGCTACGTAGGGCGTGGTATGCAATTTCTTGACTTGATCCAAGAAGGAAACATGGGCTTGATGAAGGCTGTTGACAAGTTTGACTATTCAAAAGGATTTAAGTTTTCTACGTATGCAACTTGGTGGATTCGTCAGGCAATCACTCGTGCCATTGCTGACCAGGCCCGCACTATTCGTATCCCTGTCCACATGGTAGAAACCATTAATAAGCTTGTCCGTGAACAGCGTAATCTCCTTCAAGAATTGGGACAAGATCCAACTCCTGAACAAATCGCTGAGCGTATGGATATGACACCTGACAAGGTCCGTGAAATCCTAAAGATTGCCCAAGAACCAGTATCACTTGAAACACCGATTGGTGAAGAGGACGATAGCCATCTTGGGGACTTTATCGAAGACGAAGTGATTGAAAATCCAGTAGACTACACAACTCGTATCGTCTTACGTGAGCAGTTGGATGAAGTCTTGGATACTCTCACAGACCGTGAAGAAAACGTTCTGCGCCTTCGTTTTGGTTTGGACGATGGGAAAATGCGTACTCTTGAAGATGTTGGTAAAGTCTTTAACGTGACTCGTGAGCGTATCCGTCAGATCGAGGCCAAGGCTTTGAGAAAATTGCGCCAACCAAGTCGCAGCAAACCCCTTCGTGATTTTATTGAAGACTAAGAGTGAGGAATAACATGGCTTATACAGAAGAGCAAATCGAAACGATCAAAACACGCATTTTAAATGCTTTGGAAGAAGTCATCGACCCTGAGTTGGGGATTGATATTGTCAACCTAGGTTTGATTTATGAAATTCGTTTTGATGGTGAAACAGGTCACACTGAAATTGATATGACCTTGACAACTATGGGCTGCCCACTGGCTGACCTTTTGACAGACCAGATACATGATGCGATGACAGATGTGCCTGAGGTAACTAATACCGAAGTTAAATTAGTCTGGTATCCAGCTTGGACGGTTGAAAAAATGAGTCGATACGCGCGTATCGCCCTAGGAATTAAATAAAGACTAAAAAAATGAGAGAGACGATTGGAAAATAAGGTAATTTTATCCTTTTTCCTTTGGTCTCTTCTTTCTTTTGCTGATTTTCTGGAAATAAAATGGTATAATGAGAGGTATGGAAAACGAAAAATTGCGTATTAATATGCTAAGTTCAAGTGAAAAAGTAGCTGGTCAAGGAGTGTCAGGAGCTTATAGAGAATTGGTTAGTCTCCTTCACCGTGATGCCAAAGACCAGTTGATTGTTACAGAGAATCTTCCTGTAGAAGCGGATGTAACTCACTTTCATACCATTGATTTCCCCTATTATTTATCTACTTTCCAAAAGAAACGCTCTGGGAGAAAAATTGGCTATGTGCATTTTTTGCCTGATACGCTTGAGGGGAGTTTGAAGATTCCATTTTTCCTAAAAGGAATTGTCAAACGTTATGTTTTTTCCTTTTACAACCGAATGGAACACTTAGTGGTGGTCAATCCCATGTTTATCGAGGATTTAGTGGCTGCTGGTATTCCGCGTGAAAAAGTAACTTATATTCCAAATTTTGTAAACAAAGAAAAATGGCATCCATTACCAGCTGAACAGGTTGCACAACTCCGGAAGGAAATGGATCTTGCGGAAGATCAGTTTGTCGTTATCGGTGCGGGTCAAGTTCAGAAACGTAAAGGGATTGATGATTTTATCCGTCTTGCTGAGGAGTTGCCAGAAATTACCTTTATCTGGGCAGGTGGTTTTTCATTTGGTGGGATGACAGATGGTTATGAACGCTACAAGAAGATAATGGACAATCCACCTGAAAATCTTATTTTCCCTGGAATTGTGTCACCCGAACGGATGCGGGAACTTTACGCTATGGCGGATCTGTTCTTGCTACCAAGTTACAATGAATTATTCCCTATGACCATCTTAGAGGCCGCTAGTTGCGAGGCTCCTATTATGTTAAGAGATTTGGATCTGTATAAGGTTATTCTTGATGGGAATTATCGTGCTACAAGTGATGTTTCCGAGATGAGAGAAGCAATCCTAGAATACAAGAATGACCCTGAAGCTTTAAAGGACTTGAAAGAAAAAGCTCGTGAGATCTCCAAAGAGTACTCTGAGGAGCATTTGTTGGAAATCTGGTTAAAATTTTATCGAGAACAGGCTGCTTTGGGCAAAAAGTGAGGTAATTTATGCGAATTGGTTTATTTACAGATACCTATTTCCCTCAGGTTTCCGGGGTCGCGACTAGTATTCGGACTTTGAAAACTGAGCTTGAAAAGCAGGGGCATGCAGTTTTTATCTTTACAACGACTGATAAAGACGTAAACCGATACGAGGATTGGCAAATTATTCGCATTCCGAGTGTCCCTTTCTTTGCGTTTAAGGATCGACGATTTGCCTATCGAGGTTTTACAAAGGCGCTTGAAATTGCCAAGCAGTATCAACTCGACATCATTCATACCCAGACAGAATTTTCACTTGGTTTGTTAGGGATTTGGATTGCGAGAGAATTGAAAATTCCAGTTATTCATACCTACCATACCCAGTATGAAGACTATGTGCATTACATTGCTAAGGGCATGCTAATTCGTCCGAGTATGGTAAAATATTTGGTGCGTGGCTTCCTTCATGATGTAGATGGTGTGATTTGCCCTAGTGAGATTGTTCGTGACCTTTTATCTAAATACAAAGTCAAGGTTGAAAAGCGTGTCATCCCAACTGGAATTGAGCTTGCTAAGTTTGAACGACCTGAGATCAAAGAGGAAAACTTACTAGAGCTTCGCTCGAAGTTAGGTATTCAGGAAGGCGAGAAAATGCTGCTGAGCCTTTCGCGTATTTCTTATGAGAAAAATATCCAAGCAGTTTTAGCTGCCTTTGAACAGGTTTTGAAAGAAGAAGACAAGGTGAAGTTGGTTGTTGCTGGAGACGGACCTTATCTGGACAGTCTGAAAGAACAAGCACGGAAATTAAACATACAAAAACATGTGATTTTTACAGGTATGATTGCTCCAAGTGAGACAGCCTTGTACTATAAAGCAGCTGATTTCTTTATTTCAGCCTCTACGAGTGAAACTCAAGGCTTAACCTATCTAGAAAGTCTAGCCAGTGGAACACCTGTTATCGCTCATGGCAACCCCTATCTTGAAAATCTGATCAATGATAAAATGTTTGGTACCCTTTACTATGGAGAACGAGAGCTTGCGGGCGCTATCCTTGAAGCATTGATCGCTACTCCTGATATGTCTGAACAAAAGTTGGCGGATAAGTTGTACGAGATTTCGGCTGAAAATTTTGGGAAACGAGTTCATGAGTTTTACCTTGATGCCATTATCTCAAATAACTTTGAACATGAGCTACATGATGGACAACCTGTCACTCAGCGCTTTTTAAAAACGATTCTCTATCTACCTCAACAGGCTGTTACAAGCCCAGTAAAAGAATCCAAGCGTATTTTAAGAGCGTCTCGAAAACAATTGTCTAGCATCAAAGATTATTGGAGAGACGAATTCAAATAATAGAATAAGAGGAAGAAAAAATGAAAAAATTAATGAGAAGCGGGAAAGATCAAAAAATTGGTGGAGTATGCGCAGGAGTTGCTCATTATTTTGATATCGATCCAACAATTGTTCGTGTCATTTGGGCTGTTCTTGCATTTTGTTATGGGACAGGAGTCCTTGCTTATATCATTTTATGGTTGATTGCACCAGTTTCAACAGAATATTAAATTAAAATTATATAGAAAAAGGAGAAGTTATGGCTTTTGGAGATAACGGAAAACGTAAAAAAACTTTGTTTGAAAAGGTGACACTTGTTGTCGTGCTCATCATGTTGTTTGTAACCCTTGCTGGTATCTTTGCAACTGCGCTTGGAGCTTTCAGCAGATTCTAACCAAGCTACGAGGATAGAAACAATAACTAATGACTGGGTTCTCCCCAGCCTTTTTAAAGTGAGAAGAAAATATGAGTATGTTTTTAGATACAGCCAAGATTAAGGTTAAGGCTGGTAATGGTGGCGATGGCATGGTTGCCTTTCGCCGTGAAAAATATGTCCCTAATGGCGGTCCTTGGGGTGGTGATGGTGGACGAGGAGGTAACGTTGTTTTCGTGGTAGACGAAGGTTTGCGTACCTTGATGGATTTCCGCTATAACCGTCATTTCAAGGCTGATTCCGGTGAAAAAGGAATGACCAAAGGAATGCACGGACGTGGTGCAGAAGATCTTCGTGTTCGCGTACCACAGGGGACTACTGTACGTGATGCGGAAACAGGAAAAGTCATTACAGACTTGATTGAACATGGTCAAGAGTTTATCGTGGCTCATGGTGGTCGAGGTGGTCGTGGAAATATCCGTTTTGCCACTCCAAAAAATCCTGCACCTGAAATCTCTGAGAATGGAGAACCAGGACAAGAACGCGAGTTGCAACTGGAATTGAAAATCTTAGCGGATGTTGGCTTGGTCGGTTTCCCATCTGTTGGAAAATCAACTTTGCTTAGTGTCATCACTTCAGCTAAGCCCAAAATCGGTGCTTACCACTTTACGACGATTGTCCCAAATTTGGGTATGGTTCGTACACAGTCAGGTGAATCTTTTGCAGTAGCAGACCTTCCAGGTTTGATTGAAGGGGCCAGTCAAGGGGTTGGTCTTGGAACCCAGTTTCTTCGTCATATCGAACGCACTCGAGTTATCCTCCATGTCATCGATATGTCAGCTAGTGAAGGACGTGATCCTTATGAGGACTACCTTGCTATCAATAAGGAATTAGAATCCTACAACCTTCGTCTCATGGAACGTCCACAGATTATCGTGGCCAACAAGATGGATATGCCTGAAAGTCAGGAAAATCTGAAAACTTTCAAGGAAAAGTTGGCAGCAAACTACGACGAGTTTGAGGAACTTCCAGCCATCTTCCCAATTTCTGGATTGACCAAGCAAGGTTTGGCAACTCTTTTGGATGCGACAGCTGAATTGTTAGACAAGACTCCAGAATTCCCGATTTATGATGAATCCGATATGGAAGAAGAGGCTTACTATGGCTTTGACGAGGAAGAAAAAGCCTTTGAGATTAGTCGTGATGATGATGCGACATGGGTACTTTCTGGTGAAAAACTCATGAAACTCTTTAACATGACCAACTTTGACCGTGACGAATCGGTCATGAAGTTTGCCCGTCAGCTTCGTGGTATGGGAGTTGACGAAGCCCTTCGTGCGCGTGGCGCCAAAGATGGCGATTTGGTCCGCATTGGTAAATTTGAATTTGAATTTGTAGACTAGGAGATTGATATGGGAGATAAACCGATATCATTCCGAGATGCAGATGGCAATTTTGTTTCTGCAGCAGATGTATGGAATGAAAAGAAACTAGAAGAATTATTTAATCGTCTCAATCCTAAACGCGCTCTTCGATTGGCACGTACAAAGAAAGAAGAAACACAGTCAAAGAAATAAAAAATTCCCGTGATCTTTTAATCACGGGATTTGTTTTATTCACTAAAGAAAAATGGTGGCGCATATTTTTTAAGACTCTCAAAACAAGCCTGCGCTTTTGTAGCATCTTCACAGATAATCATGCAGACATCGTCTCCACAAAGGGTTGCAACGATATCTGGAAAGGCCAAGGAATCAATTACAGATCCAAACGATTGGGCTAAACCGGGTAAAGTTTTCAAAATAACTTGGTGTTGCACAGGACGCAACATAACAAGAGCATCTTCCATATAGTTTTCAAGACGTTTTTCCCATTTGGAGATAGACCCTGTATTTAGCACATAGTAAGAATTATCCTCTTCGCGCACTTTTGAAAGGTTCATGGTTTTGATATCGCGTGATAGAGTAGCCTGAGTCACTTGGATATCATTTTCCGCTAATAAGGCTTGTAATTCAGCTTGTGTATGGATTTTGTTTTTTGAAACGAGGGCGCGGATAAGTTGGTGTCTGTGTTCTGATTTGTTCATAAAGTAAGTACTCCTTTTACAAGGTACAGTAGCGTGGACTGAACGATAACGTCAGTCGGGTGGTAGGCGGTATTGTCACGTATGATGATTTCGCAGTCAGTAGGATAAAGAACTAGATGGAGAGATTCTCCTTCTTTTAACTTTGTCACTAGTTGCGTGCAGATAAACTGGGTAGCAATCCGTTCATCTACATTGATGTTCTTTAATGACAGTGAATCATTCAATTTGGGTAGCTTTTTGTCACGGCGTTTTGTGAATTCACTCTAAATGTTAATTCACAGAGATTTCCAACATGTGGTCTAGTAGCGTGTATGATAAATGGTTACACATGTTGGTTAGAGGGAGTATCTTTTGTCCAAGTTCTATCTAGGGGCTTCTAAAATGCTTTTAGATGAACTGGATTTGATACGAAGTTTATGTTTGATTCGACTGTTCAAGTGGAAAACCTTGGTTATAAGAAGTTCAATGGTCAAATTCATTGACTTTTCCTTTGAATCCTTCCATATTGAAAGTCTGGTACATTATACCTTTTGACAAGGTAGGATAAGACTAGACTGTGCTAAATCAACAGTCAAGTGATAGTCTGTATTATCTCGAATTGTAATCTCAAAGTCTGTGGTGTAGAGAACCAAACGGAGAGTATCTCCTTCTTTAAGTTTGTAGATAGTTGGTTGAAGCTCTAGCTTGAAGTCCATCCATTCATTTGGTTGGATTTCTTCAATCGTCAAGAGATTGGTTCGATTTTGAAGATTAAGGTAGCCTTTGGTGATGACACGTTGGGCACTTGGGTTGAATGGCAGTTCACAGAGATTTTCTAACATGTGGTAACGACCATTATCGATGGTTCTAGCACTTAAAACAGCTGGATAAGGCTGCAGATATTTCTTTTGTCCAAGTTCTAACAGTTGGGCTGATAATAAGCCCTTGTTCGTACTCGATTTGACACGAAGTTTCAGCTCCACTCGCCCATTTAAGTGAATGTCTTGACTTACTGGAAGGTCAATGGTAATCTGATTGGCTTTTCCTTGGTAAAGTTCGGTGTTGAAGGACTGGTAAGTCTTACCATAACGATCAAAATCTTTTTGATCATACTGGTTTTGAATCACTTTTTCCTCATTACCAAGAGAGAAGGTATGCAGTTCATCCTGTTTGCCAAAGTTATCAAGACCTTTCCATCTTTGCGGTGCGATATTGTCCTGCCAGGTGACAGTCGGAAGTTGATAGCCTGAGTCAATTCCTAACAATTTCTTACTTAACAAGGCATTCATGGACTCGCGGAAGTCGATCGACTGCCAGTTATTCATATAAACATGGGCACCGTGATGGAAAAAAAGGTGCTTATTGATATGGCTAGGAAGGGCATGAAACATTTGGTAAACATGAAGAGGTTTGACGTTCCAATCCTGGGAACCATGCGTAAAGACGACCTCAGCTTGAACCTTGTGAGCATTGAGCAGATAGTTGCGGTCATGCCAAAACTGATTGTAGTCACCAGTCTTGCGATCGAGTTTCTCTTTAACCTTTTCTAAGTCTGCTTGATGAGCTCCATTACCACGAATATAGTCACCAGCTTGGAGGTTGCGGGAGTAGGTCAGTTCAGCAAGTGAGTCAAAATCCTCACCTGGATAGCCCCCTGGGCTGGTCACTAGACCATTTTCCCGATAGTAGTTGTACCAAGAGGAAATACCTGCTTCTGCGATGATCACTTCTAAGCCATCAACACCAGTGGTGGCGAGACCATTGGACATGGTACCTAGATAGGAAATTCCTGTTGTTGCAACTTTGCCGTTTGACCAGTCAGCCTTGACTTGGCGCTTGCGCGTGTGGTCCGTGAAAGCACGACAACGACCATTGAGCCAATCAATGACATTTTTATAGGCCTCAATTTGCTGGTAGTCACCATTGGTCATCAAACCTTGGGAATCTTTGGTTCCAACACCCGATACATAGAGATTGGCAAATCCTCGTGGGAGGAAGTAGTCATTTAGAGTATATGAGCTATTGATGTGAGTTAGCTTTTCTTCAGCTTCAGAAACAAGTTCGGCTTTGCCAAGAGGTTCGACAAAATCAATCTCAGGCTTCTCAAGTTCAATAATGTGGGGAGGCTTGACCTCAAGCTCTCCTTCCATCTTGTAGAGAGCTTTGTCGCTGGCTTTGTCGTTGGTTCCTTGGTGATAAGGACTGGCAGTCATAACCGCTGGAATCTGTCCATCATAGCGAGGACGAATAATACTAACCTTGACTAAGTCAGGGAGTCCGTCTTTATCAGTATCCACACGACTCTCGACATACACGACTTCACGAATGACATTGTGAGTAGAGAAGGTTGCCAAGCTCTTGCCATTAAAGTAGTGGTAGTGATTATCTTCTGCAATGAGTCCATCACTAACAAGCTGATCGATGAGCGTGTTTCCTTTTTTCGTTCGCGTATTGAGTAACTGATAAAGATTTTCAATGAGATCTCCATAAACAATAGGAAAACCAGTTTCTTTACGGAACTGTTCGGCATCCTCAAAGTCAACAAGATAGCTAAATCCTAAAAGTTGAAAAGCTACTGTGTAGAAAATCTCTGCAGTTAACTCACGGTCTGACTGGAAAAAAGTTACTAAATCTGTTTCTTTATCCGCAGCCAAAGTCGACAAGGCATAATCCGTGTTAGAATAAGTGAAAAAACTCCAACGAATAAAGTCTTCAAACTGTCTTTTTAAGGACAGTTGGGGTGACAGCTTTAGACCAATACCTTCTAATTCTTCAAATCGTTGAGAACTAGTGGTTGGTTGATAGCTGAATTGATTAAAACGCATGTTTCTCTCCTTTGAAAACAACTAAATTTATTATATCAAAAAAGAGGGAAAAATGGAATAAATAAACTTAAATGAAATAAATTTCTTAAACCAGCATATCAATTTGGTAAGTTATTATAAAATGCTGAATAAATACCATAGAAGTAAGCCTTTTTCTAGAGATTTTTATATGTAAAATTGCATATAGCTCCTATCTTTATTATACTTCGTTTGGTATAAATATATCTAAATTTACATCTAAAACTATCATATAATATTAATTTTTTATTTATTTTCTTCCTTTTAATAGAGAATGAATAGAGAAGAATTTAACACTAAGAAGAGAAGAAGTTTGTAACTGATGATATTGAAAAGAAAGTGCAGAGTTGCTTCAATATCCAGCTTAAAATGGTATAATAGTAGTAGAACGAAAGCAAGGAGGAGAAGAAATGATTGTACAGCTCGACACCAAGACTGTTTATAGTTTTATGGAAAGTGTGGTTTCGATTGAAAAATATGTACAAACGGCTAAAGAGTATGGCTATTCTCACCTTGCTATCATGGATGTGGATAATCTCTATGGGGCTTATCATTTTTTAGAGGTGACTCGAAAATATGGAATCCAACCTTTAATTGGTCTTGAAATGACCTTGATCAAAGATAAGGAGAATATTTCTCTTCGTTTTCTAGCCCTATCCACTAAAGGCTATCAAGAGTTGATGAAGTTATCCACTTTAAAAATGACTGGACGGAAAAATTGGTCTGACTTCACCTCCCACCTCGAAGATGTGGCCATTGTTGTTCCCTATTTTAATGGGGTCGAACAGTTGGATTTGGGGGTTGATTATTTTATCGGTGTTAGTCCAGATACTCCTCAAGAAGTCTTTACTAGCCCCATTCTTCCACTCTATCAGGTCAACTCTTTTGAAAAAGAAGATATTCAAGTTTTACAAATCTTGTCAGCAGTCAAGGACAATGTCAGTCTGAGAGAAGTGGATCTGCATTCACAACAAGGGATTTTTTTACCTGCCTCAGACTTGGAAGCACGGTTTAAAAATCGCTTCCCTCAGGCGCTTGCCAATCTCCAAGGTCTGATAGAGAATGTAAGCTATCAAATCGACCCAAGTTTAAAACTCCCTCGCTTTAATCCTGAAAGACCAGCGGTCGAAGAACTTAGAGAGAGAGCTGAGCAAGGCTTGAGTGACAAGAGGCTAACCTCAGCTATCTATCATGAGCGACTGAATGAGGAATTAGCTGTGATTCATGATATGGGCTTTGACGATTATTTCCTTGTAGTTTGGGATTTGCTCCGTTTTGGACGTTCCCAAGGCTACTATATGGGAATGGGGCGTGGTTCTGCGGTTGGTAGTCTGGTGGCTTACTCACTTGATATTACAGGAATTGATCCGGTTGAAAAGAACTTGATTTTCGAGCGCTTTTTAAATCGTGAGCGCTACACCATGCCTGATATTGATATCGACATCCCTGACCTTTATAGGCCGGAGTTCATTCGCTATGTTCGTGATCGCTATGGTAGTCAACATGTGGCACAGATTGTTACCTATTCGACTTTTGGAGCAAAACAGGCAATTCGTGATGTTTTCAAACGTTATGGTGTCCCTGAGTACGAATTAACCAATATTACGAAAAAAATCAGTTTTCGAGATACGCTAACGACAGCCTATGAAAAGAATTTACAGTTTAGGCAGGTCATCAATAGTAAGATTGAATATCAAAAAGCTTTTGAGATTGCTCGAAAGATTGAAGGGTATCCTCGTCAGACCTCTATCCATGCAGCTGGGGTCGTTATGAGTGACCAAGACCTGACGGACTATATTCCTCTAAAATATGGTGAGGATATGCTCATCACCCAGTATGATGCTCATGGTGTCGAAGCTAATGGCCTTTTAAAAATGGATTTCCTAGGTCTGCGTAACCTAACTTTTGTCCAAAAAATGCAGGAATTATTGGCTGAGTCAGAGGGTATTCATCTGAAAATCGAAGAGATTGATTTGGAAGATAAGGAAACTCTGGCCCTCTTTGCAGCTGGAAACACCAAGGGAATTTTCCAATTTGAACAACCTGGCGCCATTCGACTCTTGAAACGAGTTCAGCCGCAAGTCTTTGAAGAGGTAGTAGCAACGACATCCCTCAACAGACCGGGGGCAAGTGATTATATTGATAATTTTGTCGCTCGGAAGCATGGTAGAGAAAAGGTGACGGTGTTAGACCCTGCCTTGGAGGACATTCTGTCATCAACCTATGGCATTATGCTCTATCAAGAGCAAGTCATGCAGGTAGCTCAGCGTTTTGGAGGTTTCAGTCTTGGTAAAGCTGACATTCTCAGACGTGCCATGGGTAAGAAAAATGCCAAAGAGATGCATCTGATGAAGGAAGATTTTATCACAGGAGCTATGAAATTGGGGCATACAGAAGAAAAGGCCAACCAAGTTTTTGCAGTGATGGAAAAGTTTGCCGGCTACGGATTTAACCGATCCCATGCTTATGCCTACTCAGCCCTGGCTTTCCAACTAGCTTATTTCAAGACACATTATTCTGCTATTTTCTTCCAAGTTATGTTGAATTATTCTAGTAGTGATTACATTGTAGATGCATTGCAGATGGGCTTTGAAGTAGCTCCGTTAGCAATCAACAGCATTCCCTATCATGATAAAATTGCTCAGAAGAAAATCTATCTTGGTTTGAAAGCTATTAAAGGAATGCCGAGAGATTTGTCTTACTGGATTATTGAAAATCGTCCTTTCTCAAGCATTGAAGATTTTGTCACACGTCTTCCCAAGAATTACAAGAAATTGTCGCTTTTGACTCCTTTGGTTGAACTAGGGCTTTTTGATGAATTTGATAAGAATCGTCAGAAAATCTTAGTCAACCTACCAAACTTATTTGTCTTTGTTGAGGAGTTGGGAGGTCTCTTTGCGGATACAAATTATAGTTGGACTGAAGCTGATGATTTTACTGAGGCAGAGAAATTTTACAAGGAGCAGGAACTAATCGGGGTTGGTATCAGTGCTCATCCTTTACAAACACTTGCCAAACAAGCCCTTTATCCAACGACACCCATTGCTACTCTCACTGAGGGGAGTCAAGCAACACTTCTAGTTGAAGTGCAAAAAATAAAAGTCATTCGAACTAAGAAAGGTGAGAGTATGGCCTTTCTACAGGTTCATGATAGTAAGTCTCGGATGGATGTAACTGTATTTTCAGACCAATATAGAAAATTTGCTTCCAATTTATCCGAAGGGAAATTTTACTACATCAATGGCAAAATTCAATCTCGAGATGGTCGTCTGCAAATGATTGCACAAGATTTGAAAGAAGCAGTGGCGGAACGATTCTGGATTCAAGTTAAAAATCATGAATACGATAAAGAGATTTCAAATATCCTAGAACAATACAAAGGCCCAATCCCTGTCATTATCAGGTATGAAGAAGAACAAAAAACAGTTGTTTCTACTCAACATTTTGTAAGAAAAGATTCTGCTCTAGAGGAAAAATTAGAGGGAATTGCTATGAAAACGATTTATCGCTAAAAATACGGAAAATAGAAGAATTTTCGATTTAAATGTGGTATAATCAGTAGGAATGTTAAAAGAAAAAGGAGCATAAACCAAATGAAACGTATTGCTGTTTTGACCAGTGGTGGAGACGCCCCTGGTATGAATGCTGCCATCCGTGCAGTAGTTCGCCAAGCAATCTCAGAAGGAATGGAAGTTTTTGGTATCTATGATGGATACGCAGGTATGGTTGCCGGTGAAATTTATCCGCTTGATGCTGCTTCAGTAGGAGACATCATTTCTCGTGGTGGTACTTTCCTTCATTCTGCTCGTTATCCTGAGTTTGCACAACTTGAAGGCCAACTTAAAGGGATTGAGCAATTGAAAAAACACGGTATCGAAGGAGTCGTAGTTATCGGTGGTGATGGTTCTTATCATGGAGCTATGCGCTTGACTGAGCATGGATTCCCTGCTATCGGACTTCCAGGAACTATTGATAACGATATCGTAGGTACTGATTTCACAATTGGATTTGATACTGCAGTTACGACTGCAATGGATGCGATTGATAAGATTCGTGATACATCATCAAGTCACCGTCGTACTTTCGTTGTTGAAGTAATGGGACGTAACGCTGGTGATATCGCTCTTTGGGCTGGTATCGCAACTGGTGCTGATGAAATTATCATCCCTGAGGAAGGCTTCAAGATGGAAGATATCGTAGCTAGTATCAAAGCTGGTTATGAGCACGGTAAAAAACACAACATTATCGTTTTGGCAGAAGGTGTTATGTCAGCAGCTGAATTTGGTCAAAAACTAAAAGAAGCAGGAGACACTAGTGACCTTCGTGTAACAGAACTTGGTCACATCCAACGTGGTGGATCACCAACTGCGCGTGACCGTGTATTGGCATCACGTATGGGGGCACACGCTGTTAAACTCCTTAAACAAGGAATCGGTGGTGTCGCTGTTGGTATCCGTAACGAAAAAATGGTTGAGAATCCAATCCTTGGTACAGCAGAAGAAGGAGCTTTGTTTAGCTTAACTGCAGAAGGTAAGATTATTGTTAACAACCCTCATAAAGCTGATCTTGAACTTTCTGCTTTGAACAAGAGCTTGTCCTAATCAACTTTCATTAATTTGGTAACATGACCATAAAAGGTCGAATTATATAAAGGAGTCACAAAAATCATGAACAAACGTGTAAAAATCGTTGCAACTTTAGGTCCTGCGGTTGAAATCCGTGGTGGTAAAAAATTCGGTGAAGACGGATACTGGGGTGAAAAACTTGACGTTGAAGCTTCAGCTCAAAATATTGCTAAATTGATTGAAGCAGGAGCAAACACTTTCCGTTTCAACTTCTCACACGGTGACCACCAAGAACAAGGTGAGCGTATGGCAACTGTTAAACTTGCTGAAAAACTGGCAGGTAAAAAAGTTGGTTTCCTTCTTGATACTAAAGGACCTGAAATCCGTACAGAATTGTTTGAAGGTGATGCAAAAGAGTACTCTTACAAAACTGGTGAAAAAATCCGTGTTGCAACTAAACAAGGAATCAAATCAACTCGTGAAGTGATTGCTTTGAACGTTGCTGGTGCCCTTGACATCTACGATGATGTTGAAGTTGGTCACCAAGTTTTAGTTGACGATGGTAAACTTGGTCTTCGTGTTTTCGCAAAAGACGATGCAACTCGTGAATTTGAAGTAGTCGTTGAAAATGACGGTATCATTGCTAAGCAGAAAGGTGTAAACATCCCTAACACTAAAATTCCTTTCCCAGCTCTTGCTGAACGTGATAACGATGATATCCGTTTCGGTTTGGAACAAGGTATCAACTTCATCGCGATTTCATTTGTACGTACTGCAAAAGACGTTGAAGAAGTTCGTGCAATCTGTGAAGAAACTGGAAACGGGCACGTTCAATTGTTTGCGAAAATCGAAAACCAACAAGGTATCGATAACTTGGATGAAATCCTTGAAGTAGCTGATGGTATCATGATCGCCCGTGGTGACATGGGTATTGAAGTACCATTCGAAATGGTTCCAGTTTACCAAAAAATGATTATCACAAAAGTAAATGCAGCTGGTAAAGTCGCTATCACAGCAACAAACATGCTTGAAACTATGACTGAAAAACCACGTGCAACGCGTTCAGAAGTATCAGACGTGTTTAACGCTGTTATCGACGGAACCGACGCTACAATGCTTTCAGGTGAGTCTGCAAACGGTAAATACCCACTTGAGTCAGTAACAACAATGGCTACAATTGACAAGAACGCTCAAACTCTTTTAAAAGAATACGGTCGCTTGTCGTCTGTTAACTTGTCACGTAATTCTAAGACTGAGGTTATGGCTTCAGCTGTTAAGGATGCGACAAACTCTATGAATATCAAGTTGGTGGTTACTCTTACTAAGACAGGTCACACTGCTCGTTTGATTTCTAAATACCGTCCAGATGCTGATATCTTGGCAATCACTTTCGATGAATTGACTCAGCGTGGTTTGATGCTTAACTGGGGAGTTATCCCAGTAACAACTGATCGCCCATCAAACACTGATGATATGTTTGATCTCGCTGAAAGAATTGCAGTTGAGCAAGGTTTGGTAGAATCTGGTGATGATATTGTTATCGTTGCAGGTGTACCACTTGGCGAAGCTGTTCGTACAAACACAATGCGTATCCGTACAGTACGTTAATCTAACATTAAGACTTATCATTTCAAGCTGAATAGCTTGAATGATAGGTCTTTTTTTATCAAAATGGAATGGTATTTAGTAAATAGGAATGGGAAAAAACTGAAAATTATGATATAATAGAACGAAAAGACCTTTTTAGTAAATTTTGAAAGAGTAAAACATGAGAAAAATTGTCATCAATGGTGGACGTCCATTGCAAGGTGAGATCACCATTAGTGGTGCTAAAAATAGTGTTGTAGCGCTTATTCCAGCTATTATCTTATCAGATGATATTGTCACTTTAGATTGTGTTCCAGATATTTCAGACGTTGCTAGTCTTGTCGAAATCATGGAAATTATGGGGGCGACTGTTAAGCGTTATGACGATGTCTTGGAGATTGATCCAAGAGGTGTTCAAAACATTCCTATGCCTTATGGCAAGATTAATAGCTTGCGTGCTTCTTATTATTTCTACGGAAGTCTTTTAGGTCGCTTTGGTGAAGCTACAGTTGGCCTTCCTGGCGGATGTGATCTGGGGCCTCGTCCGATTGACCTTCACTTAAAAGCCTTTGAAGCTATGGGTGCTAAGGTCAGCTATGAGGGAGATAATATGAATTTATCTGCCCAAGGTAAGGGGCTTCATGGCGCAAGTATTTACATGGATACCGTCAGCGTTGGAGCAACTATTAACACTATGATTGCTGCGGTAAAAGCTAAGGGACGTACTGTCATTGAAAATGCTGCTCGTGAACCGGAAATTATCGATGTTGCTACCCTTTTGAACAACATGGGGGCCCATATTCGTGGTGCAGGGACTGATATTATCATTATTGATGGTGTTGAGAAACTTCATGGGACTCGTCACCAAGTAATTCCAGATCGTATCGAAGCTGGAACCTATATTTCACTTGCTGCAGCGGTAGGAAAAGGAATTCGCATTAACAACGTTCTCTATGAACACTTAGAAGGGTTTATCGCCAAACTAGAGGAAATGGGCGTTCGTATGACGGTCTCAGAAGACAGTATCTTCGTTGAAGAACAGTCTGATTTGAAGGCTATTAATATCAAAACAGCTCCCTATCCAGGGTTTGCAACTGATTTGCAACAGCCTATCACGCCACTTTTACTAACTGCCCAAGGTCGTGGAACCATTATTGATACGATTTACGAGAAACGTGTTAATCATGTCTTTGAGTTAGCAAAAATGGATGCGGATATTACGACTACAAATGATCACATTATCTACAACGGTGGTCGTAAGTTACACGGGGCTAATGTAAAGGCAACAGACTTGCGAGCTGGTGCTGCACTTGTCATCGCTGGCTTGATGGCTCAAGGCCAGACTGAAATTACGAATATTGAGTTTATCCTTCGTGGCTACTCAGATATTATTGAAAAATTACGTAGTCTTGGAGCGGATATTACACTCGTTGAAGACTAAGCCGTTGAGGTGATTATGAATATTTGGACCAAATTAGCAATGTTTTCTTTTTTTGAAACGGAGCGCTTGTATTTGCGTCCTTTCTTTTTTAGTGACAGTCAAGCGTTTTTCGAGATTGCTTCAAACCCTGAGAATTTGCAGTTTATCTTTCCCAGTCAAGCAAATTTGGAAGAAAGTCAGTACGCACTTGCTAACTATTTTATGAAGAATCCTCTAGGGGTTTGGGCAATTTGTCTCCAAGGAAATCAGGAAATGATTGGCTCCATTAAATTTGAAAAGATCGATGAAATCAAAAAAGAAGCAGAAATTGGTTACTTCTTAAAGAAAGATTCTTGGTCACAAGGTTATATGACAGAAGTGGTTACCAAGCTATGTCAGCTTTCATTTGAAGAATTTGGTTTAAAACAATTATCCATCATCACTCATTTGGAGAATCAAGCTAGTCAAAAAGTAGCCTTAAAATCGGGCTTTAGCCTCGTCCGACAGTTTAAGGGAAGCGATCGCTATACACGAAAAATGAGGGACTATCTTGAATTTCGATACATAAAAGGAGAATTCAATGAGTAAACACCAGGAAATTTTGTCCTATCTGGAAGAGTTACCAATTGGGAAGAGAGTTAGTGTTCGCAGTATTTCCAATCACCTAGGTGTTAGTGACGGAACAGCCTACCGAGCGATCAAAGAAGCTGAAAATCGTGGCATCGTTGAAACTCGGCCACGTAGTGGAACCATACGAGTCAAGTCCCAGAAAGTGGCTATTGAGAGGCTAACCTATGCTGAGATTGCTGAAGTCACCTCCTCTGAAGTTTTAGCAGGTCAGGAAGGGCTGGAGAGAGAGTTTAGTAAATTCTCCATTGGGGCTATGACAGAGCAAAATATCCTCTCTTATCTCCATGATGGCGGTCTTTTGATTGTAGGTGACCGCACTCGCATTCAACTTTTAGCCTTGGAAAATGAAAATGCGGTCCTTGTGACAGGTGGTTTTCATGTGCAGGACGATGTTCTTGAGTTGGCTAATAAAAAAGGGATTCCAGTTCTAAGAAGTAAGCATGACACTTTTACAGTAGCGACCATGATTAACAAAGCCCTCTCAAATGTTCAAATCAAAACTGATATTCTGACAGTCGAGAAGCTCTATCGTCCCAGTCATGAGTATGGTTTTTTGAGAGAAACGGATACAGTAAAAGACTATCTAGACTTGGTCCGTAAGAATAGAAGTAGTCGTTTCCCAGTCATTAACCAACACCAAGTGGTTGTTGGGGTTGTTACTATGCGTGACGCAGGAGATAAATCCCCTAGCACGACGATTGATAAGGTGATGACGAGAAGTATCTTTGTAACAGGCTTAGCGACCAATATTGCCAATGTTAGTCAACGGATGATCGCAGAAGACTTTGAGATGGTTCCCGTTGTCAGAAGTAACCAAACCTTGCTCGGTGTCGTAACACGAAGAGATGTCATGGAAAAAATGAGCCGTTCTCAGGTTTCAGCTTTGCCGACCTTCTCAGAGCAAATCGGGCAAAAACTCTCTTATCATCATGATGAAGTTGTCATTACTGTTGAACCTTTCATGTTGGAGAAGAATGGGGTCCTTGCTAATGGAGTCTTGGCTGAAATCCTCAACCATATGACCCAAGACCTCGTTGTCAATAGTGGACGTAATCTCATCATTGAGCAGATGTTGATTTATTTCTTGCAGGCTGTGCAGATAGATGATACTCTGCGGATTCAGGCTCGGATTATTCACCACACGAGACGCTCAGCTATTATTGATTATGATATTTATCATGGGCATCAGATTGTTTCAAAAGCAAATGTTACGGTTAAAATTAATTAGAATCTAGGAGAAAAAATGATAACTTTAAAATCAGCACGTGAAATCGAAGCCATGGACAAGGCTGGTGATTTCCTAGCAAGTATCCATATTGGCTTACGTGATTTGATTAAGCCAGGCGTGGATATGTGGGAAGTTGAAGAGTACGTTCGTCGACGTTGTAAAGAGGAGAATTTCCTTCCTTTACAGATTGGCGTTGATGGTGCAGTTATGGATTATCCCTATGCCACTTGTTGCTCTCTTAATGACGAAGTAGCTCACGCTTTCCCACGTCATTACATATTGAAAGATGGCGATTTGCTCAAGGTTGACATGGTACTGGGTGGTCCGATTGCAAAATCCGACCTCAATGTCTCTAAACTCAACTTCAACAATGTTGAACAAATGAAAAAATACACCCAAAGTTATACTGGTGGTTTAGCTGACTCATGTTGGGCTTATGCGGTTGGTACACCGTCTGAAGAAGTGAAAAACCTTATGGACGTAACCAAGGAAGCTATGTATAAAGGGATTGAGCAAGCAGTTGTCGGCAATCGTATCGGTGATATCGGTGCGGCCATTCAAGAATATGCTGAAAGTCGCGGTTACGGTGTCGTTCGTGATTTGGTTGGTCATGGTGTTGGACCAACAATGCACGAGGAGCCAATGGTTCCTAACTACGGTATTGCAGGCCGTGGACTCCGTCTCCGTGAAGGAATGGTACTAACTATTGAACCCATGATCAATACTGGTGACTGGGAAATTGATACAGATATGAAGACTGGCTGGGCTCATAAGACTATAGATGGCGGCCTGTCTTGCCAATATGAACACCAGTTTGTGATTACCAAAGACGGTCCTGTTATCTTGACTAGTCAAGGTGAAGAAGGAACGTATTAAAATGAAAGGAGCTTAGCTCCTTTTTTTGTGTCAACTTTAGTCAAAACAAATAAGCGTAGCAGACTTCTTACAAATTTATTCTTTTGTAGTAAAATAGGATTAGAATTTTGAGAAAGTAGGTAATTCGTTGGAGTCGATTATATTTCTAGTATCCGTTTTTTTAGCAGGTATCCTGTCCTTCTTTTCACCCTGCATCTTTCCTTTGCTACCTGTCTATGCTGGTATTTTACTGGATGATCAGGGGAATTCGAAAAGCTTTCGCTTTTTTGGAAGAGACGTTGCATGGTCTGGTTTAATTCGAACCTTGTGCTTTATTGCAGGAATCTCCCTCATTTTCTTTATTTTGGGATTTGGAGCTGGATTCCTAGGGCATATGCTCTATGCAGACTGGTTTCGTTATGCTATGGGAATAGTCATTATTCTTTTAGGACTTCATCAGATGGAAATCTTGCATTTCAATAAACTGGAGGTTCAAAAGACAGTCACCTTCAAACAATCAAAGTCTAATCACTATCTGTCAGCCTTTTTACTTGGGATAACCTTTAGTTTTGGTTGGACCCCTTGTATCGGACCAGTCTTAAGTTCAGTCTTGGCCCTAGCAGCTTCAGGTGGCAATGGTGCTTGGCAAGGAGCTGTGTTAACATTAGTATACACATTGGGAATGGCCCTTCCTTTCATTGTTTTGGCCTTGGCTTCGGGCTGGATTATGCCCTATTTTAGTAAATTAAAACCCCATATGATTCTACTAAAGAAAATCGGGGGAGCTTTGATTATTTTGATGGGATTATTATTAATGCTAGGGCAATTAAATGCCTTGTCAGGAATTCTTGGATAAAAGGAGAAAAAATGAAAAAAGTTATTTTTGCTGGATTGAGCCTCATGTCTCTATTCTTGTTGATTGCCTGTGGTGAAAAAGAAACCAAACAGACAAGCAGTCCAAAACAACCTGCTGTACAACAAATCGCAGTCGGTAAGGATGCGCCAGACTTTACCTTGCAGTCTATGGATGGCAAAGAAGTCAAGTTATCAGATTATAAAGGGAAAAAGGTCTATTTGAAATTCTGGGCTTCTTGGTGCGGACCATGTAAAAAAAGCATGCCTGAGCTGATGGAATTAGCTGCCAAACAAGATCGAGACTTTGAAATCTTGAGTGTCATTGCACCAGGTCTACAAGGTGAAAAAACAGTTCAAGACTTTCCAAAATGGTATCAAGAACAAGGATACAAGGATATTCCAGTTCTATATGATACGCAAGCAACTACCTTCCAAGCCTACCAAATTCGTAGTATTCCAACGGAATACTTGATTGACAGTCAAGGAAAAATCGGAAAAATCCAATTTGGTGCTATTAGCAACGCTGATGCAGAAGCAGCGTTTAAAGAAATGAAATAGAATAAAGAAAAAATCGCGATTGTTCGCGATTTTTTTATAGTTTTTCATTGATAAAGCGGATAAATTGATTCCACCAAACCTTCAAAAAGAAGGCTTTTTCTACTTTCTTTTCAGAAACCATTTCAAAAGATGGTTTGTCAGAAGTGAGATAGCCCTGTCCGACCAAATCCTGATCTTCATAGGTTAAAGTACCAACAACCTTGCCTTCTTCCAATGGAGCCATTTCTGATGTTGATTTCGGTGTGAATTGGAGAGCTGGTGTAGTAGCGCTTCCGATGCGTTGGACGATGGAAATGTCTGACTTAGCGACAGCTGTCACATTATCTTCTTTACCATCAAGAACTGTTACTTTACTATCATTGTATGCTTCACCTTTCTGAACGACTGTTTTTAAGGCAAAGTTTGCAGAAATATAATCTAAAAGTGCAGAAGTAGCAGTAAAACGTGCATAAGGGTTGGTATCTTGTTGATCTGCATTCAAAACAACCGTAATAATACGCATCCCTTTCTCAACAGTTGTTCCAACGAATGAAGCACCAGCTTTGTCAGTAGTACCTGTCTTTAGTCCATCAATACCACCACGATAGGCAGGCATTCCCTCCAACATATAGTTGGTTGAGTGGATTTCAAGTCCTGCAAAGGTAGAAGTTGGCTTTTTGGTGATTTCCAAAACTTGAGGATAATCTCGTATAAGGTTACGAGCGACGATCGCAACATCGTAGGCACTCAACTTGTTTTCATCGTCTTTTTTAGAACCAGGATAGATATTATCGCCAAGGGTCTCATTATTTAAACCAGTTGTGTTTACAATAGTTGCATCTTGAATTCCCCATTCAAGAAGTTTAGCCCTCATCTTGTCTACAAAGTCTTTCTCAGAACCAGCAATCTTTTCTGCTAGTGCAATCGCAGCGCTGTTCGCGCTGGATACCATTGTAGCCTCTAATAGCTGTTCAACAGTATAATTTCGAGCTTCCATAGGGACGTTACTCGCCTCAGAATTAGTTGTAAGTTTGTAAGGATAGTCCGAAATATCAACAGGTGTAGATAGGCTGATAGTTCCTTGTTCCAGAGCTTCATAGACCAAATAAACTGTAACCAGTTTTGTAATAGAAGCAATTTCTACAGGCTGATTTGCATTTTTTTCATAGAGGATTTTTCCAGTTGTAGCCTCGACAGCAATAGCATGTTTAGCAGCAACATCAAACTCCTGAGCAGAAACAGTAGAAGCTGTTCCAAAAACCAAAAGTGTCATAAAAGATAAAATTATTTTTTTCATATTAGCTTTATTTTATCATAAAGAAAAAAAATATTCTCGCTTTTTTACTAAAGCCAACTTATCTTTTTCAGAAATATGGTAAAATAGAGAGAAGGAGGATACCTATGTTCCGTAGAAACAAATTATTTTTTTGGACGGCTGAAATTTTATTATTAACACTGATTTTCTATCTTTGGCGAGAAATGGGAGCCATCATTACTCCCTTCGTAACGGTTGTGAATACCATCATGATTCCATTTTTGCTTGGTGGATTTTTTTACTACATTACAAATCCAGTCGTTACTTTCTTGGAAAAGAGATGTAAGATCAATCGTCTAATTGGTGTCTTGGTCACTCTTTGTGCCTTGATTGGTGCTATCGTTGTAGGGGTCGTTTATCTCTTGCCGATTTTGATTAATCAGTTGACCAGCTTGATTATTTCTAGTCAAAATATCTATAGTAGACTACAAGATTTGATCATCGATTTGTCCATGAATCCAGTCTTCCAAAATATTGATATTCAACAAACAATTCAACAACTGAATCTCTCCTATGTGGATATCCTCCAGAATATCCTGAATAGCGTCAGCAACAGTTTAGGAAGCGTTCTTTCAGCTTTGTTTAGTACGGTTCTGATTCTCATTATGACCCCTGTATTCTTGATTTATTTCTTGTTGGATGGTCATAAGTTGCTACCAATGTTGGAACGTACCATCTTAAAACATGACAAATTGAATCTTTCTAGCCTTTTAACCAATCTCAATACAACTATAGCCCGTTATATCAGTGGAATTGCGATTGATGCGGTTATTATTGGATGTTTAGCCTATATTGGCTATAGCGTTATCGGATTAAAGTACGCCCTAGTTTTTGCTATTTTCTCTGGAATCGCAAATTTGATTCCTTATGTTGGTCCAAGTATTGGCTTAATTCCAATGGTGATTGCCAATGTGTTCACGGATCCTCATCGTATGTTGATTGCGGTTGCTTATATGCTTATTATTCAGCAGATTGACGGAAATGTTCTCTATCCACGTATCGTTGGAGGGGTTATGAAAGTACACCCGATTACAATCTTGGTGCTCCTTTTACTGTCAAGTAATATCTACGGTGTCATAGGAATGGTCGTAGCAGTACCTACTTACTCTATTTTTAAAGAAATTACTAAGTTCCTAGCGAAATTATATGAAAACCATAAAGAAGCTAAGGAACTGGAAAAAACAGAATCAAATTAAAATCAGGGAAACCTGATTTTTTGATGAAAATACTATCTCCAAACAAAAAGAAGTTTGAATTCATATTGCTATAAAGAAGCAGAAGAACAGGATTTGATAAGATTTAGATTAATTCACAAAATATGTGTAAAACACTTGCAATTTAGCAGAAATTTGATAAAATAGTAAGGAAAGTTAGACTGTATTGCCTACTGTCTATCTATAAAATATATTTTATTGGAGGCTTTTACTCAAATGGCAAAAGAAAAATACGATCGTAGTAAACCACACGTTAACATTGGTACTATCGGACACGTTGACCACGGTAAAACTACTTTGACTGCAGCTATCACAACTGTATTGGCACGTCGCTTGCCTTCAGCAGTTAACCAACCTAAAGACTATGCGTCTATCGATGCTGCTCCAGAAGAACGCGAACGCGGTATCACTATCAACACTGCGCACGTTGAGTACGAAACTGAAAAACGTCACTACGCTCACATCGACGCTCCAGGGCACGCGGACTACGTTAAAAACATGATCACTGGTGCCGCTCAAATGGACGGAGCTATCCTTGTAGTAGCTTCAACTGACGGACCAATGCCACAAACTCGTGAGCACATCCTTCTTTCTCGTCAGGTTGGTGTTAAACACCTTATCGTCTTCATGAACAAAATTGACTTGGTAGACGACGAAGAATTGCTTGAATTGGTTGAAATGGAAATCCGTGACCTCTTGTCAGAATACGACTTCCCAGGTGACGATCTTCCAGTTATCCAAGGTTCAGCTCTTAAAGCTCTTGAAGGTGACTCTAAATACGAAGACATCATCATGGAATTGATGAACACTGTTGATGAGTACATCCCAGAACCAGAACGTGACACTGAAAAACCATTGCTTCTTCCAGTCGAAGACGTATTCTCAATCACTGGACGTGGTACAGTTGCTTCAGGACGTATCGACCGTGGTACTGTTCGTGTCAACGACGAAATCGAAATCGTTGGTATCAAAGAAGAAACTCAAAAAGCAGTTGTTACTGGTGTTGAAATGTTCCGTAAACAACTTGACGAAGGTCTTGCCGGAGATAACGTAGGTGTCCTTCTTCGTGGTGTTCAACGTGACGAAATCGAACGTGGACAAGTTATCGCTAAACCAGGTTCAATCAACCCACACACTAAATTTAAAGGTGAAGTCTACATCCTTACTAAAGAAGAAGGTGGACGTCACACTCCATTCTTCAACAACTACCGTCCACAATTCTACTTCCGTACTACTGACGTTACAGGTTCAATCGAACTTCCTGCAGGTACTGAAATGGTAATGCCTGGTGATAACGTGACTATCGACGTTGAGTTGATCCACCCAATCGCCGTAGAACAAGGTACTACATTCTCTATCCGTGAGGGTGGACGTACTGTTGGTTCAGGTATGGTTACAGAAATCGAAGCTTAATTCGATTAAGTTCCCAGAAGAACAATTATTTAAGTCAGACACTAAAAGAATCTTGCCTTGCAAGGTTCTTTTTTTCTTCTCCTTACTCTATTTGAAGTGCTTCTACTCTAGCAGTATAATCGTTTTTTTGGTATAATAAAAGTTATGGAAATCGAAAAAACCAATCGTATGAACGCCCTTTTTGAATTTTATGCGGCGCTTTTGACAGACAAGCAGATGAACTATATAGAACTCTATTATGCTGATGATTACAGTCTTGCGGAGATTGCTGAAGAGTTCGGTGTCAGTCGGCAAGCTGTCTATGACAATATCAAGCGGACAGAAAAGATTTTAGAAGACTATGAGATGAAATTGCACATGTATTCAGACTACATTGTTCGCAGTCAGATTTTTGATCAGATCTTGGAGCGTTATCCCAAGGATGACTTTCTGCAGGAACAGATAGAAATTTTAACAAGCATTGATAATCGGGAGTAATCATGGGCAGTCTAGTTATTTATCAAGGATTACCTTGCAAACTATTAGCCGCAGAGGAACCATTTCCTACTCGACTACAGATTATCTCGCCCAATGATATCTCCAAAGCTATGCAAATAGGTTTTAGCTGTTGGGGATATCCAAATGAAATCATGAAAGAAATCACACCCGAGGAACTTGAGTGTTTGCAACATTTCGGACGATTTCCACTGAATTGAATAAATAGGAGAAAAATATGGCATTTGAAAGTTTAACAGAACGTTTACAGAACGTCTTTAAAAATCTACGTAAAAAAGGAAAAATTTCTGAGGCTGATGTCCAAGAAGCAACCAAAGAGATTCGCTTGGCCTTGCTTGAAGCCGACGTTGCCTTGCCTGTTGTAAAGGACTTTATCAAGAAGGTTCGTGAACGTGCAGTCGGACACGAGGTCATTGATACCCTCAATCCTGCCCAACAGATTATCAAAATCGTTGATGAGGAATTGACAGCCATTTTAGGATCTGATACAGCTGAAATTATCAAGTCACCAAAGATTCCTACGATTATCATGATGGTTGGTTTGCAAGGGGCTGGTAAAACAACCTTTGCTGGTAAGCTGGCTAACAAACTCAAGAAGGAAGAAAATGCACGTCCTTTGATGATTGCGGCGGATATTTATCGTCCAGCAGCCATCGATCAGCTGAAAACACTTGGACAGCAGATTGACGTTCCAGTCTTTGCACTTGGAACAGAAGTGCCAGCTGTTGAGATTGTTCGCCAAGGTTTGGAGCAAGCCCAAGCCAACCATAACGACTATGTCTTGATTGATACGGCAGGGCGTTTGCAGATTGATGAACTCTTGATGAATGAGCTTCGTGATGTTAAGGCCTTGGCTCAACCAAATGAAATCCTGCTCGTCATTGATGCCATGATCGGTCAGGAAGCGGCCAATGTCGCACGTGAGTTTAATGCTCAGTTAGAAGTGACTGGGGTTATTCTTACCAAGATTGATGGGGATACTCGTGGTGGTGCGGCCCTATCTGTTCGTCATATCACTGGTAAACCAATCAAGTTCACTGGTACGGGTGAAAAGATTACAGATATCGAAACCTTCCACCCAGATCGTATGTCAAGCCGTATCCTTGGTATGGGAGATATGCTGACCTTGATCGAGAAAGCTTCTCAGGAATACGATGAGCAAAAAGCTCTTGAAATGGCTGAGAAGATGCGCGAAAACACCTTTGATTTCAATGATTTCATCGATCAATTGGATCAGGTTCAAAATATGGGGCCAATGGAAGACTTACTCAAGATGATTCCAGGTATGGCTAACAATCCTGCCCTTCAAAATATGAAGGTGGATGAGCGTCAGATTGCTCGCAAACGCGCCATTGTGTCTTCTATGACGCCTGAAGAGCGTGAAAATCCTGATTTGTTAAATCCAAGTCGTCGCCGTCGTATCGCTGCAGGTTCTGGAAATACCTTTGTCGAAGTCAATAAATTCATCAAGGACTTTAATCAGGCCAAACAGCTCATGCAAGGGGTCATGTCTGGTGATATGAACAAAATGATGAAACAAATGGGCATCAATCCAAATAACCTTCCTAAAAATATGCCAAATATGGGAGGAATGGATATGTCTGCCCTTGAGGGAATGATGGGACAAGGCGGCGTGCCAGATATGTCAGCTCTTGGAGGAGCTGGAATGCCAGATATGAGCCAGATGTTTGGTGGTGGACTCAAAGGTAAAATTGGTGAATTTGCCATGAAACAGTCTATGAAACGCATGGCCAACAAAATGAAAAAAGCGAAGAAGAAGCGTAAATAGTCTCTGCAAAGAATTTTCAGTTCTTTAAAATTCATAAACTTGTGTAGATAAGAGAGGGAACTATGGTTCCCTTTTTTACTAAAGTTTCAAGAAGTATAATGGTTATAAAATAGAAAATTCATGCTAACATAAGAAGTTCGTTATTTCTATACCTAAACAAATAGTTTGATAACTGAAATAATAAAAATTTATTTTAATCGGATATTATTTGAGTTTTATAAATAATAAAGGTATAATAGTACTGTATAACTTAACATTATATAAAGAGGAATTTTAAGGAGCAGGAAGATGAAAAAAGTTTTGATGATGGCTTTTCTCACATTAACGATACTGTTTGGTTTCTTTTTTAATATGGAATCTAAAGTATTTGCTACAGAACATGCGGATGTTATTACACGTGCATTTTTAGCAGATGAGAAAGGCAATGAACTAAAATCTCCAAACATAGAGCAATGGCAACAATTTCGTCTAACAGTTGATTCAATTTACACAATAATAAAGTAATGGCTGGAGATACTACTGTTGTAAAATTACCAGATGTACTTTATTTGCCTGTAACAAGTAACTTCGATATAAAAGATCAGGATGGACATTTAGTTGCTAAAGCGGTAGTCGATCGAGAAACAAAAACTGCGACTATTACATATGAACCTTATGTTGAAACGCATTCAGATGTCAAAGGAACATTTTATTTTTATGTGCGTGTCAATCACGATCTTGTAAAAACTGCAAAGGAAATCCAGATCGATATTACAGTTAGCGGGAAAATTTATCCTGCAGGTAAGGTTAATTTCAAAGGCATTGGACAATCTATAAAGGATAACCTAAATAAGGTTGGTTGGCAAGATGCAACTGAACCAACTATCGGTCGTTATTCCATCTCTGTCAATCGAAGTGGTAAACCAATGACAGGTATTAAAGTAGTTGATGTGCTTAAAATACCAAATGCTAGCTACAAACAAGAAACTTTTAAAGTCTATAAAGGGAATTGGGTGTTCCGTAATGGAGATTGGTTCTTAGACAATTCCGTTGATATTACTGCACAAACTCCAATAACATTTAATGCAGACAACTTCTCAGTCCAGTTGCCTGACTTGTCTGCGAAAGAAGGTATTTGGATCAGTTACGCTGTTCAATTGCCTTATGTTCCAGTCGAAGGAGAACAATTCTCTAATGATGCTACTTTAACCACAACTAACGGTATAGAAGAAACTTATAAATCTGTCTATATCATCTATTCTGGAAATGGTAAAGCCGAAGGTTATACCTTTAAAGTTCAGATTAAGAAGATTTCTGAAGATGGTTCTGCGTTGAAAGGCGCTCAGTTCGATGTGATTCGTGATCGTTCTGGTCAAGTTGTTGCAAAAATTGAAACAAACGAGCAAGGCATTGCTGAAGTAGGAAATCTCTTAAAGGATACCTATACTCTAAAAGAAACAAAGGCTCCAGCTGGTTATGATTTAGCTGAAGATGTTAAGGTGAAGCCAGAAGACTTTGATACTACTTATAGATTAGCTACTATAACAATTGTAGATAAGAAAACAGTCCCTGCACAAGCTCAATTAACAGCAAAGAAACTTTTAGATGGTCGAAGTTTAAAAGATGGTGAGTTTTCATTTTCTTTAAGTGACGCAAATGGAACAGTGATAGAAACTATTAAGAATAAGGCAAATGGGAACATTGACTTTACTGCTCTAAACTTTAATAAAGCAGGCATTTATAACTACACTATTCGTGAAGTAAAAGGCGATGAGAAAAATATCACCTATGATTCAAGTGAAATCAAAGCAACGATTACAGTAGTCGAAAACAATGGTAAATTGGTTGCATCAGTTTCGTATGAAGGTGGAAAGAATACTTTTAAAAATACTTATACTCCACCGAGCACTCCTCCTCCAGGTGGAAAGGAAGAGTTGCCTAAAACAGGTACGAATGACAATGGAATCCTTGTTTTTGTAGGTCTTATTAGTCTTGTAATTGCTAAATTCTTATTATTTCAGAAACGTGATTAATTGACAAATCTTAATTCGTATAAAATAGTATTGTAAAAATCCTTTTTTAGATATAGAAAAACCTATTGAAAATCTTATTTCAATAGGTTTTATAATGACTGGAAAAGTAGTGGTGAGTGATAATATATATTCAAGGGTGAATGATAATGAGGAAAGAAGAGGTGATAGGGGAGTTTGAATATCATAATGATTTTTTCCGTCTTTATGAATTGCCTGATGATAATGGATATTATGCTAGAATTGTTATCAAGCCTAAGAAAGCTATGGATATAGTAAGAACCAAAAATGTAAAAACGATAGTAGGATTAGATAGTGAAAAATAGTTTTGGTGCTAAAATAAAGAAAAACCCTAGAAACAAACATTTCTAGGGCTTTTTAACTTATTAACTCTATTCCCACTCAACGGTTGCAGACTCCTTGAGAATCGCTATATAATAGGCTTTTTAAGGAGTTAGTAATTCTTTGGTGGGGTTTTTGGTGGGAATGTTATTTTGAAATTGATTGGTTCCCATTAAAATATACTTAACTAGACAATGGAAATGAAACGTTAATAATTCCTACAATTCGTTAGTGATAATTTTATCATCGCTATCCCACAGAAGTGAGTAGTGTTTCGAAGTAATTTCTGGACAAGAGTTTCATAGACATATTTCATCAAAGGTGTCTATGACGGTAATGAGTGATTTTAGAAAAATAATAAGTCTCTGAGTATCAATATTAAAGTTTTAGACACATATTTAATTAAAATCTTAAATTATCGTTTAAATTTAGTATAATCATCAGATAATTCGTTAAGTTTTTCTAATAAGGGAATAAAGTTTGAAAAATCAATATGAGGTGAATTATAATTACTTAATATTTCTTTGGAAAATATTTCCTTACTGATATGTTTATGATCTTCATGCTTTTTCTTTTTATCAAATTTGCGACCATCATATTTTGGAGCAATTAAATTATCATTAATGAAATCTAGATCAAATAGATCTTCTATTTCAAAATCAATTTTAGTGGGAGTATTTTGAGTTTGAACTGAAGAAAGTGGCAGAGTTAGTAAGAAAGAATTATAATCTATGTTATATATATAGTCTGAACTAATTTTATTAAGTATTGTAGTAGGAGGGACGTTAGTCCCTTTAGCGACGGAATTTATAAAATTTTTTAATGGTTTTTTTGGATCATCCTCGTTATCCAATAGAAAGACTACGGGTTTCTGTGGTTCTTGGTGAAGTATATTTTTAAAATAAGAAATATAATTGCGACTTACCTGATTATTAATATTGATAAAAAAGTGAAGTAAACTTAGTAAATCATTTCCTCCACCATCTAAATATCTAAAAAAGTATCTGAATCGATTTGTATATGGAAGAAAACGAAAATGGTATATAAATTTAGAACCTACTTTTGTAATCAAATTAGGGAAATCAGCGTGATACTTCTTCAAAGCTGCTTTAATATATCGACTGTCTGTTTTCCCTTCTGGTATTATCAAAATTTTATCATTTGCAAGAAAATATTTATAGAATAAAAATTTTTGATAATCCTTCTCTCTAATTGTTAAATTTTCTAAAGAGTCTTTGGTAATTAATTTTTTAGTGTTAGAAGTTTCTCCGTACTCAAATGTAATTTTTTTAGGTGATAATAGATTTTTTTGATGTCCAAAAGTGTTAGAAGCTGTTGAGGACACTTCATTAATTAGTTTATTATATTTAACTAAATCATTGATAAAAGTAAATCTGCCTTCTAACTTATTTATTGTTCCCACCTTGCCATCAATTGTAAAACTTCCTGTTTTGTATAAGTTATATGCCATAGACCTAGTGTTTTTATAAAATTCTTTTTTTACATTTATTTTTTTATTAACAGATAGACCTGTAACAACTTGTCTGTGCTCATTATTTTGAAATCTTGTTTTTTTAGAATTAATACTAAAACCTGAAGCCTTAATAATCCTGTCTAATTCTACGAGAAAATTCCCGTACTCCACAATAAATTCTTTTTTATTAGTTGAAAATGTTAGGTCGTCAGCATATCTAGTATAGGTTAATCTATATTTTTTACATAACTGAAGGATTTTATTATCTAATATTTGACAAATTAGATTAGAAATTACAGGTGATGTTGGTGCACCTTGAGGTAATTTCCCATTGTAGCAAGCTAGCTGGGCAATTATTGTAGCAATTTTATCAGGTAATTTAAAATACTTATTTTGTTTAAAAAAACCCTGTACTCTACCAAAATGAATTGTATCAAAAAAATCCTTTAAATCTATATTAACTAAATACTTTTTATTTCTATGAGGAAGAGCATTTGTTTTAATACTACGTTCTTTAAAATATGCATGGGCAATCTCATGCTTGATATTATTTTGTTTATTAATTTCATCTAATCTTTTTAAGAGTACTCTAGATAATTTTCGTTGTACTAATTTTAAATATCCAATAGGAGCATTAATTTTCCTAATACCACCACTCTTTTTAGGAATGTCAAATTGCTGATAGCAGTTTTCTATTTTTTTATGGTACAATAATCCAGTTAAATTTTTTGTTTGAATTCCTAATAGCTGACAAAGATCATGTTTTGATTGTACTTGTTCATATTTCATAAAGTAACTCCACATAATTGAGGTAAAAAAAAAGCATATGAAGACTCATTATGCATGGCTACAAAAAGTCGCCAATAAATAGAACTGAACACTCAGTTCAGCAACTGATTCTACCTTTAATAATAAAGCTTACGATACGCTAAGCCAAAGATCTCTTCATATGCATCTCTAAATTATCATAAAAAATAAAAAATGTCAATATGATTATGTGTTTAATATCATCAGAATACAACTTTAAAAGATTATTAGTTTTTTAACTTAGTAGTAAACTTAAAAGGTAGTATTAAAATAATGAATTGTAAAATGTAGGGGAGAACTATTAGCATTTTTATAGGGCGAAGAACAAATAAATATTTGCAAGTAGCACATAAATTTCAGATTGAGAATGTATTTTGTATAGAGGATAATTATTGATTAGACTTCTTCAAGAATAATAATTCAATTTTAATTGTATATATAATTAAGTTGAAAAATTTATTGGTAAAAGTAGAATAATTAGGGACGGGATTTCATTAATTCAATAAATTTATTAGAGTTATAATGTAATTAAATCAAAAGTAGATGTAAATTAAAGGAATCTTTATCAAAAATAAACATTTGGAAAAGACGAATTGTAAAATTTACTATAAAAAAACCTCACCAGAAAAATTCTGGTGGGATTTTTGGTGGGGAACCAATCAATTTTGATTTATTTTTAACCTTTTATAACAACTGAAAATGCTGTTAAATCAACCATTTCACTTCAAATCATGTTTATAAATCATTCCCACTCAACGGTTGCGGGTGGTTTACTTGTAATGTCGTAGACGATACGGTTTACGTGATCCACTTCATTTACGATACGTACAGAAATTTTTTGAAGGACTTCCCATGGAATTTTGGCAAAGTCAGCTGTCATACCATCGATAGAAGTGATCGCACGAATGGCGATGGTGTAGTCATAAGTACGACCATCACCCATAACACCGACTGAACGAACACCTGTGTTGACAGTGAAGTATTGCCAGATATCGCGGTCAAGACCAGCTTTAGCGATTTCTTCACGTAGGATAGCATCAGACTCACGAACAGTTTCTAGTTTTTCTTCAGTGATTTCACCCATGACACGGATAGCAAGTCCTGGTCCTGGGAATGGTTGGCGCCATACGATGTGGTCTGGCATGCCAAGTTCAGTACCGAGGGCACGGACTTCGTCTTTATAAAGGGTGTTCAATGGCTCAATCAATTCAAACTGCATGTCTTCTGGAAGACCACCAACATTGTGGTGTGATTTGATGGTTTGAGCAGTATCAGTTCCAGACTCAATCACGTCAGTGTATAGTGTTCCTTGAGCAAGGAATTTTACATCTTTTAGCTTACTTGCTTCGTCATCAAAGACATAAACAAACTCGTTACCGATAATCTTCCGTTTTTGTTCAGGATCAGAAACACCTGCAAGTTTATCAAGGAAGCGTTTTGCAGCATCTGCCTTGACGATATTCAACCCAAACTTACCACCAAGCATGTCCATAACTTGGTCAGCCTCTCCCTTACGGAGAAGACCGTGGTCTACAAAGATACAGATCAATTGATCACCGATTGCTTTTTGGAGAAGAACTCCAACAACAGAAGAGTCAACACCACCTGATAGACCGAGAAGAACACGCTTGTCACCTACAGTTTCACGGATTTTCTTGATCTGCATATCGATGAAGTTGTCCATTGACCAGTCGCCTTTAGCCTGACAGATGTTAAGGGCAAAGTTGCGAAGGATATCATTCCCGTATACAGAATGGCGAACTTCTGGGTGAAATTGGATACCATAGATGTGCTTTTCAGGGTTTTCAATAGCTGCATAAGGACAGTCAGCAGAAGTTCCAGTACGAACAAAATCAGCAGGAATTTCTGTTACAGCATCACCATGGCTCATCAAAACAATCTGTTCTTCAGGAGTCCCTTCAAAGAGGGCAGAAGTGGTATGAGTAAGTGGTGATTGGCCATACTCTCGGTTACCAGCATCACTAGCAGGGACAACTTTTCCTCCAAGCTTGTGAGTCAAAAGCTGCATACCGTAGCAGATTCCTAAAATTGGAATACCAAGTTCAAAAATTTCTGGGTCAATATCAAATGAACCATCTTCGTATACAGAGTTTGGCCCACCAGAGAGGATGATCCCTACAGGGTTGATCGCACGAACCTCTGCAGCTGAGATTTTATGACTTTTTAGCTCTGAAAAAACACCAATTTCACGAATACGGCGTGAAATCAGCTGGTTGTATTGGCTACCATAGTCCAGCACGATGATTTTTTCGACATCTTGCAAATCAGTTGAAATGTTGCTCATCTTTTTCCTTTCTCAAAAGAAATATCTTTTTCAATATTCTATCACAAATAGGGGCGAATTACCAACTAAACAAGGCAAAGTTTGACTTTTTCTTAGCAAATACGGTACAATGGAGAAAATAAAGAAAAGAAGTGAGAATCATGTTACCAGCTTATATGAAAATCCACGATCAGATTAAGAAGGATATAGATGAGCATCATTGGAAAATCGGAGAGAGACTTCCAAGTGAGCGAGATTTAGCTGAACAGTTTCAAGTTAGCCGGATGACATTACGTCAGGCTATCTCTCTCTTGGTTGAGGAAGGAGTTTTGGAGCGTCGTGTAGGAAGTGGAACCTTTGTCTCTAGCACTCGTGTCCAAGAAAAAATGCGGGGTACAACCAGTTTTACGGAGATTGTCAAATCTCAGGGGAAAGTTCCTTCTAGTCAACTCATTTCTTACAGAAGAACCATTCCAAATGAGCAAGAGGTCGCTAATCTAGGGATTGCTCCGACAGAGAATATTATCCGCATGGAACGGGTGCGTTACGCTGACCAAGTTCCACTAGTCTATGAAGTCGCATCTATTCCTGAGAAATTTATTAAGGATTTCAAAAAAGAAGAAATCACCAGTCATTTCTTCCATACCTTGCAGCAACATGGCTATCGGATTGGCAAATCCCAACAGACCATTTATGCGAGATTGGCTAAGGAAAAAATTGCTCACTATCTAGAAGTTGAAAAAGGGCATGCCATTTTAGCCTTGACTCAGGTCTCTTATCTTGAAGATGGGACGGCTTTCGAGTATGTAAAGAGTCAATACGTGGGCGAACGCTTTGAATTTTATCTTGAAAATAACTAGTCTAGAAAGGCTAGTTTTTTGTTTTCTTAAAAGATTAGAATTGTCAAAACAATCTGTCTAGGCTTGATTTTATTGCTTATTTACTATAAAATGAGAAGGAAAAACGTCAAACTTTTATATTGCAAATAGGAGAAGAAATGACAAAAACATTAAAACGTCCTGAGGTTTTATCACCTGCAGGGACTTTAGAGAAGCTGAAAGTAGCTGTTCAATATGGTGCGGACGCAGTCTTCATCGGTGGACAGGCCTATGGTCTTCGTAGCCGTGCAGGAAACTTCACCTTTGAACAGATGGAAGAAGGCGTGCAGTTTGCTGCTAAGTACGGTGCCAAGGTCTATGTGGCTGCTAACATGGTTATGCACGAAGGAAACGAAGCTGGTGCTGGAGAATGGTTCCGTAAGTTGCGTGACATCGGGATTGCCGCAGTTATCGTGTCAGATCCAGCCTTGATTATGATTGCAGCAACCGAAGCACCAGGTCTTGAAATCCACCTTTCAACCCAAGCTAGTGCGACCAACTATGAAACTTTAGAGTTCTGGAAAGAACTTGGTCTAACTCGCGTGGTTTTGGCCCGTGAAGTTTCAATGGAAGAATTGGCAGAGATTCGCAAACGTACTGATGTAGAAATTGAAGCCTTTGTCCATGGAGCCATGTGTATTTCTTACTCAGGTCGCTGTACGTTATCAAACCACATGAGTATGCGTGATGCCAACCGTGGGGGCTGTTCTCAGTCTTGTCGTTGGAAATACGATCTTTATGACATGCCTTTTGGTCAAGAACGTAAGAGTCTGAAAGGTGAAATTCCAGAAGAATTTTCGATGTCAGCCGTTGACATGTCCATGATTGACCATATTCCAGATATGATCGAAAACGGTGTAGACAGTCTCAAGATTGAAGGTCGTATGAAGTCTATCCACTATGTTTCAACAGTTACCAACTGCTACAAGGCGGCTGTGGATGCTTACCTAGAAAGCCCTGAGAAGTTTGAGGCCATCAAACAAGACTTGGTTGATGAGATGTGGAAGGTTGCTCAACGTGAATTAGCAACAGGATTCTACTATGGTACACCATCTGAGAATGAGCAGTTATTTGGTGCTCGCCGTAAGATTCCTGAGTATAAGTTTGTCGCAGAAGTCGTTTCTTATGATGAAGCAACCCAGACAGCAACCATTCGTCAACGGAACGTCATCAATGAAGGCGACCAAGTTGAGTTTTACGGACCAGGTTTCCGACATTTTGAAACTTATATTGAGGATCTTCACGATGCAAAGGGAAATAAAATCGATCGTGCTCCAAATCCAATGGAACTCTTGACAATCAAGGTTCCACAACCTGTACAAGCAGGTGACATGGTTCGTGCTCTGAAAGAAGGGCTCATCAACCTCTATAAGGAAGACGGGACAAGTGTTACAGTTCGTGCCTAGATAAGGAAAAGGGAATGATACAAGCTCAAGGTTTATTGGTAGATGATGAAAGCAGATGTGTTCATTATCATAGTGAAAAGGATATTGTTTCACTCCAGTGTTATGAATGCAAGAAATACTATGCATGCTATCAGTGTCACAATGCTATGGAAAAACATGTATTTTCTCCCTACCCCCTAAAACTTTCTAAGGATAAACCAATTTTATGTGGAGCTTGTAAGAGGACTATGACATTTCAAGAATACCAAAAGCAGATAACTTGTCCATTCTGCTCATGTCCATTTAATCCAGCTTGCAAACTACATCATTCATTTTATTTTAAATAGACAAAAATAGATCCAAGCTTTAAGCTTGGGTCTTACATTATGTTTCAGAAAAATTAGAAAAAATACGGAATTTCTCACCTTAAAAAGAAAACTTTTCCATATAATAGTACTTAAAATAGTAAAATTAGAAATTAATTATCTTAAACGCTTTCAATGTTAGTAAAAAGTTGACAAAAACAAATTTTAGGACTAAACTAAGGAAGTAAATTTAAATAAAAAAGGAGAATTCATTATGAATTTAACATTTTTGGGTCTTTGTTTTGCCTGTTTTGGTGTTTCAATCGCTGAAGGAATGATTGTGAGCAGTCTGTTCAAATCTGCTGCACGCCAACCTGAAATTATCGACCAATTACGTAGTCTGTTGATTCTTGGGGTTGCTTTTGTTGAAGGTACCTTCTTTGTAACCTTGGCGATGTCATTCGTTATCAAATAGATCACTCTATTTAGAAAAAGAGGTGTCAAACCATGGAAGAAAGTGTGAATCCAACCTTAAATATTGGACCTATATCCTTTGATTTGACCCTACTTGCCATGTCTCTTGTAACTGTTTTGATGGTCTTTGCTTTTGTTTACTGGACTAGTCGTAAAATGACAATCCGTCCAAAGGGTAAACAAAATGCTCTTGAAATGATTTATGATTTTGTGATTAGCTTTTCCAAGGGAAATATTGGGGAAACTTATATGAAGGATTATTCCTTGTTCTTGTTTTCTCTATTTTTGTTTATCTTGGTAGCCAATAATATTGGTTTAATGGCTAAAGTACAAACAACTAACGGTTATAACTTGTGGACTTCCCCAACAGCTAACCTTGGATACGATTTATCCCTCTCGTTATTGATCACTTTGATCGCCCATGTAGAAGGAGTTCGTCGTAGAGGCGTTAAAGAATATTTGAGAGCATTTGTTACACCTGGCTTTATGACTCCGATGAACCTTTTAGAAGAGTTCACCAATTTTGCCTCTTTGGCAATTCGGATATACGGAAATATTTTTGCCGGTGAAGTCTTGGCAGGCTTGTTACTAGCCTTAGCACAAAATGCCTTTTATTGGTATCCTTTTGCCTTTATCGCAAACATGTTATGGACAGCCTTTTCGATTTTCATTTCATGTATTCAAGCCTATGTCTTTACCATGTTGTCATCAATGTACATTGGTAAGAAGATAAATGCTGAGGAAGAGTAAGTAGAGGAGGATTAGAAGATGGATTTAACTATTAGTACCATTATTGGTGACTTTATTCTTATCGCTGGTTCCTTCCTTTTATTAATTTTTTTAGTGAAAAAATATGCCTGGGGAAATCTTACCAATATTTTAGATGAACGTGCTGAAAAAATTTCTTCAGATATTGACGGAGCAGAAGCTGCCCGTAAGAAGGCCGAAGAACTCGCTAGTAAACGTGAAGCTGAGTTGGCAGGTAGCCGTTCGGAAGCTAAGACAATTATCGAGAATGCAAAGGAAACAGCTGAGAAAAGTAGAGCTGACATCTTGGCTGAGGCGAAACTGGAAGCAGGACGCTTGAAAGAAAAAGCTAACCAAGAAATTGCTCAAAATAAAGCGGAAGCTTTACAAAGCGTTAAGGGTGAGATAGCAGATTTGACGATTAGTCTCGCTGGTAAAATCATCTCACAAAACCTTGACGGACAAGCCCATAAAGAACTCATTGATCAGTACATCGATCAGCTAGGAGAAGCTTAATGGACAAAAAGACAGTAAAGGTAATTGAAAAATACAGCATGCCTTTTGTCCAATTGGTGATTGAAAAGGGAGAAGAAGACCGTATCTTTTCTGACTTAGCTCAAATCAAGCAAGTCGCAGAAGAAACAGGCTTGCCTTCTTTTTTAGCTCAAGTGGCAGTAGATGAGTCGGATAAGGAAAAAACCGTTCGTTTCTTCCAAGACTCAATGTCACCATTAATGCAAAACTTTATTCAGGTGCTGCTATACAATCACAGAGCAAATTTATTTTATGAAGTAATTGTAGATTGTTTGAGTCGACTTGAAAAAGAAACGAATCGATTTGAAGTAACGATTGCATCCGTTCATCCATTAACAGATGAACAGAAGGCGCGATTGCTTCCTTTGATTGAGAAAAAAATGTCTCTGAAAGTTCGGACTATCAAAGAACAAATCGATGAAAGTCTCATTGGTGGTTTTGTCATTTTTGCCAATCACAAGACAATTGATGTGAGTATTAAACAGCAACTTCGTGTTGTTAAAGAAAATTTGAAATAGAAAGTGGTGTTCTTTTGGCAATTAACGCACAAGAAATCAGCGCTTTAATTAAGCAACAAATTGAAAATTTCAAACCCAATTTTGATGTGACTGAAACGGGTGTTGTAACCTATATCGGGGACGGTATTGCGCGTGCCCACGGCCTTGAAAATGCCATGAGCGGAGAGCTCTTGATTTTTGAAAACGGCTCTTATGGTATGGCGCAAAACTTGGAGTCAACAGACGTTGGGATCATCATCCTCGGTGACTTCACGGATATCCGTGAAGGAGACACTATCCGTCGCACGGGTAAAATCATGGAAGTTCCTGTCGGTGATAACTTGATTGGACGTGTTGTGGATCCACTTGGTCGTCCAGTTGATGGTCTCGGAGAAATCCACACGAACAAGACTCGTCCAGTAGAAGCACCAGCTCCTGGTGTTATGGAGCGTAAGTCTGTTTCAGAACCATTGCAAACAGGTTTAAAAGCTATTGATGCCCTTGTACCGATTGGTCGTGGTCAGCGTGAGCTGATCATTGGTGACCGTCAGACCGGGAAAACCACCATTGCGATTGATACCATCTTGAACCAAAAAGGGCAAGATATGATCTGTATCTATGTAGCAATTGGTCAAAAAGAATCAACCGTTCGTACGCAAGTAGAAACACTACGTCAGTACGGTGCCTTGGACTACACCATCGTTGTGACAGCCTCTGCTTCACAACCTTCTCCATTACTCTTCCTAGCTCCTTATGCTGGTGTTGCTATGGCTGAAGAGTTTATGTACCAAGGGAAGCATGTTTTGATTGTATATGATGATCTTTCAAAACAAGCGGTAGCTTACCGTGAGCTTTCTCTCTTGCTTCGTCGTCCACCAGGTCGTGAAGCCTTTCCAGGGGATGTTTTCTACCTCCACAGCCGTTTGCTTGAGCGCTCAGCTAAAGTTTCTGACGAGCTTGGTGGTGGATCAATCACAGCCCTACCATTTATCGAGACGCAAGCAGGGGATATCTCTGCCTATATCGCAACCAACGTGATTTCAATTACAGATGGTCAAATCTTCCTTGGAGATGGTCTCTTTAATGCAGGTATTCGCCCAGCTATTGATGCGGGTTCATCTGTATCACGTGTAGGTGGTTCCGCTCAGATTAAAGCCATGAAGAAGGTTGCTGGTACTCTTCGTATCGACCTTGCTTCATATCGTGAGTTAGAAGCCTTCACTAAGTTTGGTTCTGACTTGGATGCGGCTACTCAAGCTAAGTTGAATCGTGGTCGTCGTACGGTAGAAGTATTGAAACAACCTGTTCACAAGCCTTTGCCTGTTGAGAAACAAGTGACGATCCTGTATGCTTTGACACACGGATTCTTAGATACAGTTCCAGTGAATGATATTGTTCGTTTTGAGGAAGAGTTCCATGCCTTCTTTGATGCACAACATCCAGAGATTTTGGAAACCATTCGTGAAACAAAAGACTTGCCAGAAGAAGCAGTCTTGGATGCTGCGATTACAGAGTTTCTCAATCAATCCAGCTTCCAATAAGAATAGAGGTGTCAGATGGCAGTATCTCTAAATGATATTAAAACAAAAATCGCCTCAACCAAGAATACTAGTCAAATCACCAATGCCATGCAAATGGTATCGGCTGCTAAGTTAGGTCGCTCTGAAGAAGCAGCTCGAAACTTTCAAATATACTCTCAAAAGGTTCGTAAACTCTTGACAGATATCCTTCACGGAAATGGAGCTGGTGGTTCAAACAATCCTATGTTGATTAGTCGTCCAGTAAAAAAGACAGGCTATATTGTCATCACTTCGGATCGTGGTTTGGTTGGAGGCTACAATGCTTCCATCCTTAAAACTGTTATGGAGTTGAAAGAAGAATATCATCCAAATGGAGATGACTTTGAAGTCATCTGTATTGGTGGTATGGGAGCTGACTTTTTCAAGGCTCGTGGCATTCAACCAATCTATGAATTACGAGGCTTGGCTGACCAACCTAGCTTTGATGAAGTTCGTAAAATTATTTCAAAAACGATTGAAATGTATCAAAATGAACTTTTTGACGAACTCTATGTCTGCTACAATCACCACGTTAATACGCTCACCAGCCAAATGCGTGTGGAGCAAATGCTTCCGATTGTAGACCTCGATCCGAACGAAGCAGACGAGGAGTATAGCTTGACATTTGAGTTGGAAACAAGCCGAGAAGAAATTTTGGAGCAATTGTTGCCACAGTATGCTGAAAGTATGATTTACGGGGCTATTATCGATGCCAAGACAGCTGAAAATGCCGCAGGTATGACAGCTATGCAGACAGCGACTGATAATGCCAAGAAAGTCATCAATGATTTGACAATCCAGTATAACCGTGCCAGACAGGCGGCGATTACACAAGAAATTACAGAAATTGTAGCAGGTGCTAGCGCCTTAGAATAAGGCTTTAGTCCAGCTCGTATGAAAATGAACTTATACTCAATGAAAATCAAAGAGCAAACTAGGAAGCTAGCTGTAGGCTGTACTTGAGTACGGTAAGGCGACGCTGACGTGGTTTGAATTTGATTTTCAAAGAGTATTAGGACCTAGTTGAGCTAGGAACCGACGGTATCTTATATAGAATAGGAGAAGGAGATGAGTTCAGGTAAAATTGCTCAGGTTATTGGACCCGTTGTAGACGTCTTGTTTGCAGCAGGGGAACCACTTCCTGAGATTAACAATGCACTTGTCGTCTACAAGAATGACGAAAGAAAAACAAAAATCGTCCTTGAAGTAGCCTTGGAGTTGGGTGATGGTATGATCCGTACGATCGCCATGGAATCAACTGATGGTTTGACTCGTGGAATGGAAGTTTTGGACACAGGCCGTCCAATCTCTGTTCCAGTAGGTAAAGAAACTTTGGGACGTGTCTTCAATGTTTTGGGAGATACCATTGACTTGGATGCTCCTTTCGCTGAAGACGCTGAGCGTCAGCCAATTCATAAAAAAGCTCCAACTTTTGATGAGTTGTCTACCTCTTCTGAAATTCTCGAAACAGGGATTAAGGTTATCGACCTTCTTGCCCCTTACCTTAAAGGTGGTAAGGTCGGACTCTTCGGTGGTGCCGGAGTTGGTAAGACCGTATTGATCCAAGAATTGATTCACAACATCGCTCAAGAACATGGTGGGATTTCCGTATTTACCGGTGTTGGGGAACGTACTCGTGAAGGGAACGACCTTTACTGGGAAATGAAAGAATCAGGCGTTATCGAGAAAACAGCCATGGTATTTGGTCAGATGAATGAACCACCAGGAGCACGTATGCGTGTTGCCCTTACTGGTTTGACCATCGCCGAATACTTCCGTGATGTAGAAGGCCAAGATGTGCTTCTCTTTATCGACAATATTTTTCGTTTCACTCAGGCTGGTTCAGAAGTATCTGCCCTTTTGGGTCGGATGCCTTCAGCCGTTGGTTACCAACCAACACTTGCAACGGAGATGGGTCAATTGCAAGAGCGTATCACGTCAACTAAGAAGGGTTCTGTAACCTCAATCCAGGCTATCTATGTGCCAGCGGATGACTACACTGACCCTGCGCCAGCAACAGCTTTCGCTCACTTGGATTCAACAACAAACTTGGAACGTAAGTTGGTACAGTTGGGTATCTACCCGGCCGTTGACCCTCTAGCTTCAAGCTCTCGTGCCTTGGCACCTGAGATTGTTGGTGAGGAGCACTATGCAGTTGCTGCTGAGGTTAAACGTGTCCTTCAACGTTACCATGAATTGCAAGATATCATTGCTATCCTTGGTATGGATGAACTTTCTGATGAAGAAAAGACCTTGGTTGCACGTGCCCGTCGTATCCAGTTCTTCTTGTCTCAGAACTTCAACGTTGCCGAACAATTTACTGGTCAACCTGGTTCTTATGTACCAGTAGCGGAAACAGTTCGTGGCTTTAAGGAGATCCTTGAAGGAAAACATGACCAGCTACCAGAAGATGCCTTCCGTGGTGTCGGTTCAATCGAAGACGTCATTGCTAAGGCAGAGAAAATGGGATTTTAAGAGGTGATCTATGGCTCATTTAACTGTCCAGATCGTGACACCAGATGGCCTCGTCTATGATCACCATGCCAGCTTTGTATCGGTACGAACTCTGGATGGTGAGATGGGGATCTTGCCACGACATGAAAATATGATTGCGGTTTTAGCAGTTGATGAAGTGAAGGTAAAACGTATCGATGATGATACTCATGTGAACTGGATTGCAGTGAACGGAGGAATTATCGAGATTGCTAATGATATCATTACCATTGTAGCAGACTCAGCAGAGCGTGCTCGTGATATTGACATCAGTCGTGCAGAACGCGCGAAACTTCGCGCTGAACGAGAAATCGAAGAAGCCCATGATAAACACTTGATTGACCAAGAGCGTCGTGCAAAAATTGCTTTGCAACGTGCTATCAACCGTATCAATGTCGGAAATAGACTATAAAAAAATGAACTTGAAACTCAAGTTCATTTTTTTTAATGTGGGAAGTTGATGCAGACTGCTTCAGGGACATGGAAGTCGTTAGAAAGCTCTGCAAGACGACCACTTTTAGGATTGCGCTTAAAGACGGTTGCGTTATCAGAATCTTGATGAACGGCAATGAGAAACTCTTGATCAGGAGTTAGGTCGAAATCACGTGGATTTTTACCATGACTTGGTACAATCTCTAATAATTCCAAGCTACCATCAGCGAGGATTGTATAGACTGCAATGGAATCATGACCTCGGTTGGATGCATAGAGGTATTTGCCATCTTTTGAAAGACGAATGGCAGCAGTAGCATTAAAGCCTTCGTATCCATCTGGTAAGGTTGAAATAACTTGCATGCGTTCAAATTCACCAACCCCATCATAAATCAAGACCTCTATCGTGCTATTCAGTTCGCAGATGAGATAGGCAATCTTATAGTGGTGGTGGAAAACGATGTGGCGTGCACCTGCTCCAGTTTGGCTGTGATAAGTGTAGAGTTTATTTAGTTTTCCTTCTTGACTAACATCATAGGTTGTTACCTCATCTGTTCCTAAATCACAGGTGACGAGGTACTGGTCAGGTGTTAGATCCGTAAAGTGTACATGTGGGGAAATTTGGTTTTCATGAGGACCTTGTCCACTATGCTGATCTAGATCCGTTTGGATGAGGCTACCATCCGTTTGACGTTTATAAACCAGAACTTGACCCTTATGATAGTTGGCCCCATAAACGAGACCACGCTTTTCATCCACTGCCACATAGCAATGGGGAGCGCCTTCTTCTACCACATGATTTAGCAAAGCGCCATCTGTCTTGTAAGCAGCGATTCCACCTAAGCCATCCTGGCTCCCTACAGTGTATAAGTGTTGCTGTTGGTCAAAGGCAAGGTAGGTCGGACTTGGTTCAGCAGCAAAGAGTTCAAGATTTGCAAGCTGGCCTGTTTCTGTATCAAAATCTGCCTTGTAAATCCCTTTAGATAAGCGACGAGTGTAAGTTCCAAAATAAACAGTTTCTTTCATGTCCATACCTCTTAATAATGATAAGTTCATTATACCACAAAATGGCAGTCATGAAGCATCAGTTTCATCCATGTAAGCACTTTAAAAAAGAGTCATTTTAATCTAAAAATGGTATAATGAGAGAACGACAGAAAGGATGTATTTATGGAACATAAAGAGAAACATTTTAGCCTATCTTGGTTTTTTAAGTGGTTTTTAGATAATAAAGCCATCACTGTATTTTTAGTAACCTTGTTACTGGGGCTAAATATTTTCATTCTAAGTAAGATTAGTTTTATCTTTTTACCAGTTTTGGATTTTCTTGGGGTTGTCATGTTGCCAGTTATTTTATCTGGTTTACTTTATTACCTCCTCAATCCGATTGTGGACTGGATGGAGAAGCACAAGATCAATCGTGTCCTTGCCATTAGTATTGTTTTTGTTATTATTGGACTCTTTATCATTTGGGGGCTGGCAGTCGCAATTCCTAATCTGCAACGCCAAGTCTTAAATTTTGCGAAGAATGTGCCGACATACCTGGAAGATGCTGATAAGGTTATCAATGACCTTGTAACCAAACGCTTGCCAGATGATTTTAGACCACAGTTGGAGCAGGTTCTTGCCAATGTTTCTAGTGAAGCGACCATGTGGGCGAGCAAAATCTCTTCTCAAGCTGTTAACTGGGTTAGCGCCTTTATCAGTAGCGTTTCCCAGGTCATTGTAGCGGTTATTATCGTACCCTTCATGCTCTTTTATCTCTTGCGTGATGGAAAAGGTCTACGAGACTATTTGACTAAGTTTATCCCAACCAAGTTAAAAGAACCTGTGGGTGAAATCCTATCAGATGTCAATAAACAGCTGTCAAACTATGTTAGAGGACAGGTTACAGTAGCTATTATTGTAGCCATCATGTTTATTATCTTCTTTAAGATTATCGGTCTACGCTACGCTGTCACTCTAGGTGTAACGGCTGGTATTCTAAATCTAGTCCCTTATCTAGGTAGTTTCCTCGCCATGCTACCTGCCCTTGTTTTAGGTTTAATAGCAGGACCTGTCATGCTATTGAAAGTTGTGATAGTCTTTATCGTAGAACAAACGATTGAAGGGCGCTTCGTTTCACCTCTTATTCTAGGTAGTCAGCTAAACATCCATCCCATCAATGTTCTCTTTGTTCTCCTAACTTCAGGTTCTATGTTTGGTATTTGGGGAGTCTTGCTGGGAATCCCTGTTTATGCTTCTGCCAAGGTTGTTATCTCAGCTATCTTTAACTGGTATAAAAAAGTCAGCGGTCTGTATGAAGAAGAAGGGGAGGAAATCAAGAGTGAACAATAGTCAACGCATGCTCCAGGCTTTGGATGAACAGGATTTAACCAAGGCGGATCAGTTTTTTCACAAAGCCCTCGAAACAGATTCAAGTGAGGTTCTCTATGAACTAGCAAGCTATCTAGAGGGAATTGGCTTTTATCCTCAAGCAAAAGAAATTTACCAACATATCGTTACAGAATTTCCAGAAGTGAATCTGAACTTAGCAAGCATTGCTAGTGAGGATGGCAATGTTGAAGAAGCCTTTGCTTACCTTGAGGAAATCACACCCGAAAGTGACTGGTACGTATCGGCCTTAGTATTGAAGGCAGATCTCTATCAGCTGGAAGGTTTGACGGATGTAGCGCGTGAAAAGTTACTGGAAGCCCTAAACTACTCAGACGATGCCTTATTAGTTTTTGGTTTGGCTGAGTTGGATAGCGAGTTAGGGAATTATCAGGAAGCCATTCAGGGCTATGCTCAATTAGACAATCGCTCCATCTATGAGCAAATGGGTGTCTCAACCTACCAACGAATCGGCTACGCATATGCTCAGTTAGGCAAGTTTGAAGCTGCAACTGAATTCTTAGAGAAAGCTTTAGAATTAGAATACGATGACCAAACTGCTTTTGAACTGGCTAGTCTTTGCTTTGACCAAGAAGAGTATCAAAAATCTGTTCTTTACTTTAAGCAGATTGATACCATTTCACCTGATTTTGAAGGATATGAGTATGGCTACAGTCAAGCATTGCACAAGGAACATCAGGTGGAAGAGGCCCTTCGTATCGTTAAACAAGGTTTGGAGAAAAATCCATTTGAAACTCGGCTCTTACTAGCTGCTTCTCAGTTTTCGTATGAATTGCATGATCCTAGTAGTGCTGAGCAGTTTCTCCTTACTGCCAAAGAAGATGCAGAGGATACAGAAGAAATTTTCCTTCGCCTTGCAACCATTTATATGGAACAAGAGCGGTACGAAGATATCATTGCTCTCCAAAGTCAAGAACTTGAAAATCTCTTGACCAAGTGGATGATTGCCCGTTCTTATCAGAAAATTGAGGATTTAGATAAGGCCTATGAGCTCTATCAGGAACTATCGTCTGATCTCAAGGATAATCCTGAGTTTCTGGAGCAGTATACTTATCTCCTACGAGAATTGGGGTATTTTGAAGAAGCCAAAGTGCAAGCTGAAGCTTATTTAAAACTCGTTCCAGATGATGTTCAAATGCAAGAACTCTTAGAAACACTTTAAAAGTTATATCTCTAAAAGAACGTATCTGTCAATTTGGCAGATACGTTTTTTTGGGATAATGGAATTTTTTTACAAAAACCCTTGCTAAATTGTTTATTTATGCTATAATAGGAACAATAATTTTTAGGAGGTGCAGTATGTCTTATATGTTTGAGATATTACCAAGTTTATTGAACGGTGCAAGTATGACGCTTCAAGTCTTTGCTCTGGTCTTGATCTTTTCAATTCCTTTAGGTATTGTCGTTGCCTTTGCTTTACAAGTCCGCTGGAAACCCCTCCATTATCTGATTGACCTTTATATTTGGGTGATGCGAGGGACTCCCTTGCTCTTGCAATTAATCTTTATTTACTATGTTCTCCCTAGCATTGGGATACGTTTAGATCGTTTGCCTGCTGCTGTGATCGCTTTTGTATTGAACTATGCAGCCTACTTTGCTGAAATCTTTCGTGGTGGGATTGAAACCATTCCTAAAGGTCAATATGAGGCTGCTAAGGTCTTGAAGTTTAGTCCTTTTGACACAGTGCGCTATATCATTCTTCCTCAAGTTACAAAGATTGTCTTACCGAGCGTCTTTAATGAAATCATGAGTTTGGTCAAGGATACTTCTTTGGTTTATGCCCTTGGGATCTCAGATTTGATTTTAGCTAGTCGGACAGCAGCCAATCGAGATGCTAGTCTTGTTCCTATGTTTTTAGCTGGAGCGATTTATTTGATTATGATTGGTCTTGTAACCATTGTAGCGAAAAAACTTGAGAAGAAGTACAGTTATTACAGATAGGAGGATTGCTATGTTAGAATTACGAAACATTAACAAGGCCTTTGGTGGCAAACAAATCTTAACCAACTTCAGCCTATCTATTCCTGAAAAGCAAATCCTTGCAATCGTAGGTCCATCAGGAGGCGGAAAGACAACCCTATTACGTATGCTAGCTGGATTGGAAACCATCGATTCTGGAGAAATCTACTATAACGGCGAATTGCTAGCTATAGACGAACTAGAAAAGCGCAATCTTCTGGGATTTGTTTTCCAAGATTTTCAACTCTTTCCGCATTTGTCAGTTCTAGATAACTTGACTCTGTCGCCCATAAAAACGATGAGCATGGAGAAGGAAGTTGCTGAGAAGAAGGCGCGTGGTTTGTTAGAACAACTTGGGTTAGCTGGGCATGCAGATGCCTTCCCTTTCTCACTTTCAGGTGGACAAAAACAACGGGTGGCCTTAGCACGCGCTATGATGATAAACCCAGAAATTATTGGATATGATGAGCCTACATCAGCCTTAGACCCAGAATTGCGATTAGAAGTAGAAAAACTTATCCTTCAAAATAAAGAGCGTGGGATGACTCAGATTGTTGTGACCCACGATCTTCAGTTTGCGGAAAACATTGCTGATCAGATCCTTAAGGTTGATCCAAAGTAGGACTAGGAGGTGCCTATGAAGAGAAAGAAAATTGCCCTTGTACTTGCTCTGTTCTTTAGCTTCTTCCTGACGGCTTGTACTCAGAAGGCAAGTGATCCAAATCAGGATAATTGGGCCAAATATCAAAAACAGGGAAGCATTACCATTGGCTTTGACAATACCTTTGTTCCCATGGGATTTGAGGAAAAGAACGGTCAGTATGCAGGCTTTGATATTGACCTGGCCCAAGCTGTTTCTGAAAAGCTAGGAATTCAGATTAAATTTCAACCCATCGACTGGGATATGAAAGAAACCGAGCTACAAAATGGTACCATTGATGCCATCTGGAATGGCTATACAGCAACAGATGAACGGAAAGAGAAGGTTGCTTTTACCATTCCTTACATGGAAAATCAACAAGTTTTGGTCTCTAAAAAGTCTCAAAATATCCACTCAGTTCAGAATATGACTGACAAAGTTTTAGGGGCCCAGGCTGGATCTTCTGGCTATTTGAATTTTGAAGGACAACCCGAACTACTCAAGAATCGAGTAAAAGATCAGAAGGCCAATCAATACCAAAGTTTCAATGAAGCCTTAATTGATTTGAAAAACGATCGGATTGATGCCTTGTTGATTGACCGGGTATATGCCAATTATTATCTCCAGTCTGAAGGAATATTAAATGACTACAATGTCTTTTCAGCTGGATTTGAAAGTGAAGCTTTTGCAGTGGGTGTTAGACCTGCTGATAAAACTTTGCTAGCTGCTCTGAATCAAGCCTTTATCTCACTATACCAAGAAGGAAAATTCCAGGAAATCAGCCAGAAATGGTTTGGGGAAGATGTAGCCACCAGTCAAGTTAAAAATCAAGAATAAGAAAAGAGATTGAGTTTTTCCTCAGTCTCTTTTTGTATCGAAAAATCCTCTGGAAAGTACCAGAGGATAAGGGTTTATTTCATTGTTGGGAAGAGCAATACATCACGGATAGTAGTTGTATCAGTGAGG